>JAUHYN010000022.1 GCA_030426505.1 bacterium
CTCGAACGTGTGCCCGACCATCAGCACGCGCTCGCGCTTCTTCGCGGTGTCGATCAGCTGCTGGGCGTCGCTCACCGAGGACGCGAGCGGCTTTTCGATGAAGACGTGTTTGCCGGCGTCGAGCGCGCGCAGTCCGAGCGGGCCGTGCGTGGAGTTCGGCGTGGCGAGGAGGACGGCGTCGATCGAGTCGTCGCCGAGCACGGCGTCGAAGTCGCGCGTGGTCTGCACCGCGGGGAAGCGGCGCTTCACGTTCGCGAGGCGCGCCTCGTCTTGGTCGCAGACGATCACGTTCGTGAGTCGCTGCGTCGAGAGCAGGTTGCGGATCAGGTTGGGGCCCCAGTAGCCGGCGCCGACGACGGCTGCCTTCATCGGTTCGCCCCCACGAACTCGGCGACCGCCTTCGCGACGCGGACCTGCTGCTCTTCCGTGATCTCCGGCGAGATCGGGAGCGAGACGATCTCCTTCGCCATCTTCTCCGCGACGGGGAACGTGCCCTCGCCCTGACCGAGGTGGCTGTACGCGGGGAGGAGGTGCAGCGGCACCGGGTAGTGGATGCCGCTCTGGATGTTGCGCTCGCCGAGGTGCTTGCGGAGGCCGTCGCGGTCCTGCACGCGGCACACGTAGAGGTGGAACACGTGCGAGGTCGCGTGGCGGACGTGCGGGAGGACGATCGCGTCGCCGAGCTCCGAGAGGAGCTTGTCGTAGCGCTGCGCGGCGGCGCGCCGCTCGTCGATCCAGGTGTCGAGGTGCTTCACCTTCACGCCGAGGATCGCGGCCTGCAGGCCGTCGAGGCGCGAGTTCACGCCCTCGATCTCGTGACCGAACTTCGTGCTGCGGCCGTGGTTCGCGATTTTGCGGATGTGCTCCGCGAGGGCGTCGTCGTCGGTGATGACCGCGCCGCCGTCGCCGTACGCGCCGAGGTTCTTGCCCGGGTAGAACGAGAACGTCGCGGCGTCGCCGAAGGTGCCGGCGCGCTTGCCGTGATCGATCGCGCCGTGCGCCTGCGCGGTGTCTTCGACGACCTTGAGGCCGTGCGCCTTCGCGATCGCGAGGACCGGCTCCATGTCGACGAGCTGGCCGTAGAGGTGGACCGGGATGATCGCCTTGGTGCGCTCGGTAATCGCGGCTTCGATCTTGGTCGCGTCGATCAGCGCGGTCGCGTCGTCGACGTCGACGAACACCGGCTTCGCGCCGGTCATCGTGATCGCCTCGGAGGTCGCGATGAAAGTGTTCACCGCGGTGATGACCTCGTCGCCCGGGCCCACGCCCAGGGCGCGGAGGGCGAGGTAGATCGCGTCCGTGCCGTTGCCGCAGCCGACGGCGTTCTTGGTGCCGCAGTACGCGGCCCAGGCGGCCTCGAAGTCCTTCACGGGCGCGCCGCCGATGAACGAGGCGCTCTCGAGCACGCCGCGGATGGCGGTCATGAGCTCGTCCTCGTAGCGGTGGAACTGACCGACGAGGTCGACGAAGGGGACGGTGGATTCAGCGTTCGCGTTCATGTGGCGTGTCTCGATTCAGCGCTTGGGAATGGAGATGTCGACGGGGGCGCCGCCGTTTTCGAGGGAGCGGTCCGCGGCTTCGAGCGCGGCGGTCACGGCGACGCCGGACCACGCGTCGGTGAGCGGCTTGCTGCGCGTCTGCACGCACTCGATGAAGTGCTTGCACTCGACGGCGAGCGGCTCGGGGACGCGGAGGTTGGGGATCGTGAGGTCGCCCGCGCGCGTGATCATGCGGTGGCGCGCGAAGCTGGTCGCCTGCTCTTCCGGTACGGGGTCACCTTTGGTGATGCCCTTGTCGTAGATGGCGAGTTTGTCGGCCGCGACGTCGTCGTAGACGATCATGCGCTTGTCGCCGACGACGGTCATCGTGCGGACCTTGCGCGGGTCGAGCCACGACACGTGCGTGTGCATCACGACGTCGCCCGGGTACGTGAGCGACATGAAGACGACGTCGTCGAGGCGCGGCGCTTCGGGTTGGAGCGCCTGCACGCTGGTGGCGGAGACGCGGATCGGATCGGCGCCGATCAGGTAGTTCGCGATCGAGACGTCGTGGGGCGCGAGGTTCCACGCCGCATTGATGTCGCCGCGGACGATCCCGAGGTTCAGGCGCTGGCTGTAGAGGTAGTAGACGCGGCCGAGCTGGCCTTCGTCGATGTAGCGCTTCACCTCGCGGACGGCGGCGTTGAAGAGGAACGTGTGGCCGACCATCAGGACACGGTCGTTGGCTTCGGCGAGGCGCGCGAGGGCGATCGCCTCCTCGGTCGACATCGCGATCGGCTTCTCGACGAAGACGTCCTTGCCGGCCTCGAGCGCCTGCTTCACGAGCGCGCCGTGGGAGGCCGCGGGCGTGGCGACGACGACGGCTTGGATGTCCGGGTCGTCGAGGACCTGCTGGCCGTCTTCGACGGCGTCGACGGTGGGGTAGGTCTTCTCGATGAAGGCGCGCCGCTCGGGGACGCGATCCGCGACGCGGACGACGTCGCAGGATTCGAGGGCGTGGTAGTTCCGGAGGAGGTTGGGGCCCCAGTAGCCGCAACCGATCATCCCCAGCTTGGTCTTGTTCGTCATGAGCGCGTGCGACGGGCGCGGGTGGGCCCGTGTGGGCGTTCATATCGGGGCGACGGCTGGGTCGGTCAAGGAGTTTCGCGGTGATGGCGGGCATCCGTTCGCGGTTTTCCCGAGGGCTCTCGGGGCGCGATTTCAGTCGAGGACGACGGGGCGCCCGACGACGTGGGCGAGGCGGTCGCCGGCGGCTTCGAGCGCGCGGGCGCGGCGCTTCGGGAGGGGGCGGAACGGGGCGACGGTGACGTGGAGGGCGGAGGCGGTGAGGCGCCTGCTCCAGGTGCCCACGATGCGGCCGTCGACGACGAGGAGCGGGCGGATCATCCCGCCGCCGGCGTTGATGTCGCGGTGGTCGTCGGGGTCGAGGATCGCCGCGCGGTCTTGGTAGGCGATGAAGAATTCGTCGAACGCGGGGAGGAGGTGTACGGCCTTCGCGGTCGCGGGCGAGGGCGGGGCTTCGCGATCGAAGTCGAGGCCGGCGCGCGCGGCGGCGGCGCGGAGCTCTTGGATCGGCAGGCCGCTCCACCACGCGAGATCTTGGACGGTGGCGGGGCCGCGGCTGTCGAGGTAGCGGCGCGCGAGCTCGGCGATCGGATCGTCGGGGTGCGCGGCGCGGCGCGGGACGCGTTCGTCGAACGCGGCGTGGGTGGTCTGCTTGCCGCGGATCGGTCCGCTCGTGATCACCTTCGTGAGCTCGGCGTGCGCGAGGACGTGTGAGAGGCGCCCGCCGTCGGTCGGGACCTTCGCTCTCGCGAGCGCGTCGGTGAGCTGTTCGCGGGTGAGCGCCGCGCCTTCGACGGCGCGTGCGATCGCCTTCGTGGCGCGCGCGAGGGTCTTCGCGTCGAGGCCGAGTTGTTCGTAGCGCCGCGCGGCGCCGGCGAGGACGCGCGGGCCGACGAGGTCGAGCATCCACGGCAGATCACTCGGCGTGACGAGCTGCCAGGTGCCGCGGAACACGTGCGTCCGCAGCAGCGCGCCGCGCGCGAGATCGGCTTCGACATCGGCGGCGGTCGCGTCGCGCGTGCGGAGCGCGACGGCCCAGAGCGCGGAGGTGCGGTCCTGCGCTTGGACGGCGCCGAGGTGCGCGACGACTTCGACGGGGGAGGCGCGCGGGGCGGTGACGGCCTGGTGCGCGAGGCGGGCGTGGGCGGTCACCGCAGGTCCGCCGAGCGGTCCTCCGGGATGTGGTACCTCGCTTGGATCCTCGGCATCGCGGCGCGCACTTCTTTGCGATCCAGCACGATCAAGCCGCCCCGCGACGTCCCGATCTCGACCAACCCCTCCGCGCCGTCCACGCGCGCGATGAAGTCCTGCATGTCGCGCGGCGCGTAGCCGTTCACGGTGGTGACGGAGAGGTTGTAGAGGTCGTAGCCGACGTTGATCGCGTCGGCGAGGACGTGGCTCACCACGACGACCTCGCGCTGCGCGTCGGTCGCGATGCCGTTGTAGTACAGGTGCGTGAACTCCTTCGGCGCGTTGTCCCACCAGTCGCGCCAGGTCGCGAGGTACTCCCGCGTGAGCGGCTGGAAGACGAAGCCGCCGAAGACGAAGTAGGTCGGGGGCGCGCCGTAGGAGATGCGGGGCACGAGGTGCATCGCGCCCTTCAGCGTGAGCTCCAACTCCATTCGCTCCCCGTCGCGCGTGATCTCGACGTCGATCGTGTCTCCGATCCACCCGTCTCCGAGGACCGCGTCGAAGACGGTTCGGAAGCGACCGAGGTACGCGATCGTCCCGTTGTTCGCGATGTCGTAGCCACCGATGCGGTGGAGGATGTCGCCCACGCGGAGGACGCCGTACGACGTGCTGTCGTAGGCGATGGCCGCGACCAGCACGCCGGTGACGCCCTTCTCGATGCCGACCGCGCGACGTAGCGTCGGGTTCTCGAGATCCTGCGCCCGGATGCCGTCACACGGGACGGCCGCCGGACGGCCGCGCTCGACACCTTCGAGGAACTGACGGATGAGGGGGGACGGGACGACTTCGCCGATGTTCGTCGCGCCCGACAGCGTCTGGAACGCGATGCCCACGACCTTGTCGTCTTTGAAGACCGGACCGCCGCTGTTGCCGCGATTGATCGCGGCGTCGACCGTGACCGCGAGGAGCTTGCGGAACGAGTGGCTGTAGTACTGCGCCTCGATGCGCGACACGACGCCCTCCGTGATCGAGACCTGATCGCCGCCGACCGGGAAGCCCACCACGGAGACTTTGTCGCCGCGCTCGGGGAGCGCGTCGAACTCGGCTGCAGGGACGTCGTCCAACAGGCCGCTGTCGTCCACGACCTCGAGCAACGCGAGATCCGAGTCGTGGCAGATCGCTTTGATCTCGGCGATCGCCTTGTCCGGGACGTCGACGCGCTGAACCTGCACGAACGTCGCGTCGGCGACCACGTGTGCGCCGGTCAGGATCCGACCGGGACCACACACGACGCCCGATCCCGATCCGGACGACGGGGAGCGCGCGCGCCACGGCTGATCGTAGTCGGGGCTCTGCGTGGTGGCGAAGACGCGGACGACCTGCGGGTACGGCACGGCGCCGACGTCTAGCCCGAAACCGCCCCGCGACCAAACGTCACGGCCGGCGCCGCACGTCACGCCGGCTCCCGCACACCGGGCACTCCACCTCGAACGGGAGGCCGAACCAGATGCCGTCGCAGGCGCGGCACCACTTGCCGTCGAGCGCGCTCCTCGTGAGGTTCATCGACTCGGCGAGCTGGGTGACGCCGAGATCCTTGAAGTCGGACGCGTGAGGATCGCGGCCGCGGAGCAGAGCGTCGAGGTCGTCGCTCACGACCTCGGACCGTAGCACGCGAGCGCGGCGCCGCCTTCGACCCAACGCGCGGTCAGCGGCGCCCGTTCGGATCGCGGTGGCGCGCGTGGAAGTCGTACCAACCGAGCGGGCCTTGGCCGCGCAGGCGTCGGTAGCGCTCGAACGCGCGGTGCGCGACGGAGCCGCGCCAACGACCCTCCCAACCGCCCTGGTGTCCGAACCGCGCTTGCAGCGCGAGGATGCGACGCCACTCGACGAGCGTCTCCTCCACGCCGCGCCACGCGCCCGGTGACTCCTCGCCGAACGGGCCGCTCGTGTGGCCGTCGAAGCGTTGGTCGACGTACGCGCCCTCGCGCGGTGGCTGCGGGCAGCGCACGTCGCGGTTGTTCGCCTGGTTCACGATCTTGAAGTCGCGGTAGCCGAGTCGCCACATCAACGCGAGCTCGCCGAACGCCCCCTCGAACGACTTCTGATCCGGTTCTATCGAAACGAATCGCGGCGCGGTGTCGAAGCCGAGCAGGCCCTCGAGGCACAGATCGTCGAGCCCCTCGATGTCGACCTTCAAATAGTACGGCACGCCGAACTCTTCGACCACGCTCTCGAAGCGACGGCACTTCACCGTCACGCGCTCGTGCTCGCTCCCGTACACCTCGACGTTCCGGCGCACGAACTCCTCGCTCACCGTGCCCCAATCGTCGTGGTCCGGGTTCACGAAGAAGTCGGTCTCGCCGTCGAACGTCTGGATCGCGACGTCGAGGATCGTGAGGCGGCCGTCGTCGATGTACCTCGACAGCCGCTCGCTCACCGCCTTCACGTGGCGCGGGTCTGCCTCGATCGCGACGACCCGGAACCCCTTCGCGAGGTAGAACTCGGTGTCCTTGCCGACGTGCATGCCCACGTCGATGATCAGCGAACGATCCATCACAGCTCCCGCAACCGCGCCGCCAGCGCCTCGGTCACGCGGCGCGTATCGTAGCGCCGCCCCATCTCGACCGCGCGCGCCGACAGCGCCGCTCGCTCCGATTCACTCGAGTCGAGGATGCGCTCGATCCCCGCCGCGAAGGCGTCCACGTCGCGCGGCGGCGCGAGCCAGCCGGTCTCGCCGTCCACCACGTACTCCGGCACCGCGTAGGCGTTCGAGCCCACTACCGGGACGCCCGTCGCGAGCGCTTCGATCGGCCCGAGCCCGAGCGCCTCCGCGGCGCGCCGCGTGGGGAACGTGAAGACGTCGAGCGCGGCGAGCACCGTGCGCAACTCGGATTGCGGGAGCATGTCGATGTAGTGCATTCGGCCGTCGAGGCCGAGCGTGCGGGCGCGCGCCTTCAGCGCTTCGCGGCCTTCGCCTTCGCCGACGACGAGCCCGCGGACGTCGCGCCCGCGGCGGACGAGGCGATCGACGGTGTCCACGAAGACGTCCCAACCCTTGTCGTCGACGATGCGGCCCACGAAGCCCACGTAGAACCCGCCCGGGAGCCCGAGCGCCTCACGCGCCTCGTCGCGATCGATCGGCCGGAAGCGCTCGGTGTCGACGCCGCCGGACGGCGAGACGAACATGCGATCCGGCGCGACGCCGAACGCACGCGCGACCTCGTCGCGGTAGTACCTCGAAGGCGCGACCACGAGATCCGCGCGTCGGCACAGCCACCGCACCGCGGGCTTCGTGCGCGCCTCCACGCGGGAGTGCGGATAGACCTCGCCGCCGTGGGTGTGGACGACCAGCTTCTTCGCTCCGCGCACCGCCTCGACGAGCGGCGCGAACCACGTCGGCGCATGCACCAACACACAGTCCGCGGGCGAGAGCGCCTGCCGCACGATCTTCGCGCCGAGCGAAGCGTGTTTCTCGAGGCGCCCGCGGCGCCCCGCGCCTTTGCCGGTGAGCACTGCGGTGTTGTCGACCTCGAAGCCGAGCTGCGCGAGCGAGGTGGAGAGGTTCTTCACGAACACGCCGGTGTGCGTCGAGGTCTCGGACGGCCACATCGGGCTGATGACGTGAATGCGGCGCATCCTCAGGTCGAGCGGGCGAGGAGCCGCGCCGGGCACCCCGCGACGGTAGTGTTCGGCGCGACGTCCTTCGTCACGACGGCGCCGGCGCCGACCATGGCGCCTTCGCCGATGGTGACGCCGCAGAGGATCGTCGCGCCGCTGCCGATGGAGGCGCCGCGCTTCACGACGGTCGGGACGACCGACCAGTCCTCTTCGGTCTGCAGTGCGCCGCCCTCGGCGGTCGCGCGCGGGACCTTGTCGTTGATGAACATGACGCCGTGTCCTACGAAGACCTCGTCCTCGATCGTTACGCCCTCGCACACGAACGTGTGCGAAGAGATCTTGCAGCGCGCGCCCACGGAGGCGTTCTTCTGGATCTCGACGAAGGTGCCGATCTTCGTCTCGTCGCCGATCTGGCATCCGTAGAGGTTGACGAGGTCCGGGTGGAACACACGGACGTCGGTTCCGAGCTTCACGTCGACGAGAGGCATCGCGGCGAGCCACTACCACCCGGTGCGACACCGCGAAAGCACGGGTTGCGTGGGAACGCGTGCGGAACACGGTCACATCCACGCGCACGCGAAACGCGACTTTTGTCACTGATTTCGTGGACCGATGACCGATGACGAATGGCGGATGGAGTCGTAGGCGCCGCCCCCGACGACCACCCCTGAGACATCGATGTCACCGTAGGGCGCGACCGGATCGACGCGAACTCCACCTCCGTCAACACCACTTGCAACGCGACCTCACCGAGTGACCGAACGCGATGAGGCATGCGCGCCACGCCAACCGATCGTTCGGTCTATTCGAACGAATCCTTCGAACGAAGCGGGGGCGAAGTTCCACTGTCGTTCATTCGTCGGATACGGCCCGAGCGAAGAATGCCGAGTCATCGAAACAAGCCATGAAGCACAAGCGACTCGCCGCCGTCCTCGTCTCTTCGATCGCAGCGTGTGTGCCCGCCCCGCCGGAGGCACCCGAGGAGTCGCCCGTCGAGGAAGGGGTCGGCAAGGCCGGCATCGTCGGCGGCCAGAGCACCTCGATCGCGCAGCACCCCTGGCAGGTCTCCGTGGGCTCGACCAACTTCGGCTGGTTCTGCGGCGGCTCCATCATCGCGCCGCAGTGGGTGCTCACGGCGCAGCACTGCATCGAGGGGACGAGCGTGTCGTCGCTCCGCATCGCCGCGGGCGTCACGCGTCGCTCTTCGATCAACAGCAGCGCGCAGGTGCGCTCGATCGATCAGCTCCTCCCGTTCCCCGGCTACATCGAGCCGGAGCGCGGCCGCGACGTCGCGCTGCTCCACCTCTCGCAGCCGCTCTCGTTCAACTCGAACGTGCAGGCGATCCCGATCGCGACCGCGTCCGACGTGATGGCCGGCCGCACCGACCCCGGCGTGAACGCGGTGGTGTCCGGCTGGGGCACGCTCCGCTCCGGCGGCAGCTCGCCCGACACGCTCCAGGAGGTCACCGTGCCGATCGTCTCGCAGGACCAGGCGAACCAGGCCTACGGCGGCGGCATCACGTCCGACCAGATCGGCGCCGGCCTCCTCGGCGTCGGCGGCCGGGACTCCTGCCAGGGCGACAGCGGCGGTCCGCTCACCGTCCCCGGCCCGAACGGCAGCCGCGTCCTCGCGGGCGTCGTGAGCTGGGGCTTCGGCTGCGCCGACGCGCGCTTCCCCGGGATGTACGCGCGCGTCTCGTCGTTCGCGACGTGGATCCAGAGCCACGTGAGCCCGAACGTCGCGCCGACCGTGACGATCACTTCGCCGTCGAACGGCGCCACGCTCAGCGGCGTGGTGACGGTCAGCGCGAGCGCGGCCGACGTCGACGGCAACGTCACGCGCGTCAGCTTCCTCTTCCCCGACGGCACGCGCGTCGACGACACGACCGCGCCCTACAGCGTGCAGTGGAACAGCGCGAACTCCGGCGACGGCGCGGGCACGATCAGCGCGCAGGCGTTCGACGACGCCGGCGCGACGAGCTCGATCTCCAGCGTCTCGATCGTCACCGCGAACGGCAACAGCAACTGCGCGTCCGGCACGCGCAACTCGGTCGACACGCCCCTCGCGATCCCGGACAACAACGCGGGCGGGATCGTCTCGACGATCAACGTCAACGGCGTCGGCGTCATCACGGACTTCGTCGTGTCGCTGAACATCACGCACACCTGGCGCGGCGACCTCACCGTGCAGCTCACCTCGCCGGCCGGTACGGTCGTCACGCTCCACAACCGCGAGGGCCGCAGTGAGGACGACGTCGTGATCGTCGACGCCGACGTCGCCGCGTTCGATGGCGAGACCGCGTCCGGCGCGTGGCGCCTCTCGGTGCGTGACCTCGCCGGCCAGGACGTCGGCACGCTCGACGGTTGGTCGTTCTCGATCGCCGCGAGCTGCAACGGCGGCGGCAACACGGGCTGGTCCGGCTCGAGCTCGCCGAACCTCGCCACGCGCGACAACGGCGTGGTGTGCGATTCGATCAACGTCTCGGGCAGCGGCGACGCGTCCGACCTCCGCATGGACCTCGACGGTGTCCACGACTGGCGCTCGATCCTGCGCGGCACGCTCGAGCACGGCGGCACGACGATCGAGGTCTTCGGCACGGGCACCTTCCCGCGTCAGGGTGGGAGCTTCGGCTTCAACGACCAGCCGATCTCGGGGTTCTCCGGTTCGGCGTCCGGGACGTGGACGTTCTGCCTGTTCGACACCGACGCGTTCGGCGACTCCGGCACGCTGCGCTCGTGGGGTGTCCACGACTGAGCGTTCGAATCCGAGGCGCTCTGGCGCGGATCCTGGCAGGCCATCGGCGCCTGTGCGGTCCGAAGGAGCATGAAGCGGTCATTCTCCTTCCTCGCGTCCCTCCTCCTCGCCGCGTGCGGCTCCAGCGCCGACGATCGAGTCGCCGAAGACGCCGCGCTCGTCGCGGGCGAGAGCGTCTCGGCTCTCACGATGAGCGCCGGGACCGGCGGCGAGGCCGCGGCCGCGCAGACCGACATGCAGCGCCCCAACGCGCCGGACCGCGTGACCGCCGCGCGCTGCGTGTCCACCTCGCTCACCTCGATGGGCGTCCTCGTCGACTTCGGGACCGGCTGCACGATCGGCGAGCACACCTACGCCGGCGCATACACGATCGCCGTCTCCGCGATGACGGGCGCCACGGTGTCGGTGGTGTTCGACGCGTTCGCGGTCGACGGTGACGTCTACGACGGCGACGTCAGCCTCGGCGTCGCGCCGGGCGCGGTCGACGCGCACATCGACGTGACCATCACCGACGAAGACGTCCGCGACGTCGAGCTCGACGGCACCGTCCTCGTCGCGAACGACGCGGTGACGCTCGACGGGGCGGGCCGCTACGTCGACTCGGCGCGCGAGGTCCGCATCACCGCGATCGGGATCCACAGCGTCGTCGGCGAGTGCTACGCGGACGCGGGCACGATGACGGTGCAGTCGCAGGGCACGCCCGAGGCGACGGTCACGTTCGACGCGGACACGCCCACGACGGGCGTCGTCACGGTGACGGTCGGCCGGGTCACGACGCAGCAGCAGCTCCCGGCTACGCCGAACTGCCCCGCGATCTGATTTGGCCGCGTCAGCGATTCGGGACGACGACGGTCGTCACGACCTTCTGCTTCACCGTGTGCTTCGCCGGGACCGACTTCAGCAGCACCGACCCCGACGCGACCCGCACCTCCTCGCCGAGCTCCACGCCCGGCTCGATGAAGATGCCCGTGCCCAACCGACAGCGGTCGCCGATCTTCACGCGGCTCGAAGTCACGCAGCCCGGGCCCGTCGAGATGTCCGAGCCGAGGATGTTGTGGTGCTCGAACGAGTTGTAGGCGGAGATGAAGTTGTTGTCGCCGACGATCGCGCTGGTGCCGATCTGCACGAACGCGCACAGCACGTTCCCGCGCCCCATCGTCACTTCGGAGGCGACCTTCGACGTCTTGTCGATCGCGTTCGTGAGCGGCACCGACAGCGACGCGCACAGCTCGCGCAGCTTGCGGCGCGCCGCGACCGAGGTGCTGATCGCGATGACCACGGCGTCGAATGCGCCTTCGGCGAACAGCGGGCCGATGCGGTCCGAGCCGCCGACCACCGGCACGCCGTAGACCTCGGTGCCCCACTTCGACTTGTCGTCGTCGACGATCGCGACGGCGGTCTGACCGGTGCCGCCGCGGAAGATGTCGATCACCTGCGTCGCGCCACGCGCGCCGCCGATCAGGAGCACGCGCTCGGTGTCTTCCGGTGCGGCGAGCGGCGCGGGGAGGGACGCCGGATCGAACGCGCCCTGCACGGCCGCTTCGACTTCCTTCACCGTGATCAGCCGCGAAGTGTCGAGCGACGCGAGATCCACGCCGAGCTCGGCCGCGCGCGCCTTCGCCTTCGCGGTCGCGCGCACGCCGGCGGACGCGGCGGCCTCGGCGGCGGCATTCTCCTCGGCCTTCATCGCGGCGCGGTGCGCCTCGAGCGCCTCGGTCGATTCGAAGAGCTTCGCGATGGGCGCCGAGAGCGGGACCTCGGCGTCCTGCGCGGCGAGCTGCAGGAGGAATCCACTCGCGGTCACGGGGACCTCGATGACCGCCTTGCTGGTCTCGATGTCCGCGACGACGTCGCCGGCTTCGACGCGCGCGCCGTCGGCGAACTTCCACTCGACGATGACGCCGGTCTCACTGTTGACGTCCGAGGTCGGGACGATCACGTCGCTCACGACAGGGCCTCACGGATCTTCTGTTCGATGTGATGGGCGCCGACGAGCATCTCCTGCTCCAGGCGTCGCGCGCCGGGGATGACGGTGGGTTGGCTCGCGAGCACCTCGACCGGCTTCGCGAGGCGGCCGAAGTGCGAGCGCTGGATCGACGCCGCGACGCGGTCCCCCCACGACCAGCCCGCGGTGCCCTCTTCGACGGTGAGCAAGCGGCGCGTCGCCGAGACCGACGCATCGATCGGCGCGAAGTCCACCGGCGCGATCTGCGCGGGGACGACGAGCTCGCAGAACAGCTCGTCTTCCATACCGAGCTTCTCCACGACCGACGCCGCGAGCAGCGCCTCGTAGCCGTACGCGACGATCGTCAGCGCACACTCCTCGCGAGGCACGAGCGAGAGGCACACGCTCGGGAGCACGCCCTCGCTCCCTGCGTGCGAAGCGAGCAGCTCGCCGACGCGCCCATCGGTCGGCGCGGTGATGTGTTTCGGGTAGAGCAGCTTGTGCTCCACGAAGAGCACCGGGTCGTCCTTCGCGAGGAAGTCCGCGAAGGCGTCGTACGGCTCGTGGTACGGCGACGCCGCGACCACGCGCAGGTGCGGGATGCCGAGGAAGTGCTTCTCGATGCTCTGCGAGTGCGTCGGCCCGTAGCCGCGGTGGCCGCCCATCGGCGCGCGGAACATCACCGGGCACGTGACCTGGCCGGCGTACATCGCGTGGTACTTCGTGATGTGGTTGAGGAGCTGGTCGAAGCACAGCGACAGGAAGTCGCCGAACATCACCTCCGCGATCGGGCGGTAGCCGCCGAGCGCGAGCCCCGCGGAGATGCCGGCGATCGCTTGCTCGGAGACGGGCGTGGTCTTCACGCGATCCGGAAACGCGGTGGTGAGGCCGCGCGACACCTTGAAGGCGCCGCCGTACGGGTCCGAGATGTCCTCGCCGAGGACGACCACGCGCGCGTCTTCGCCGAGCGCGCGGTGGAGGGCTTCGTTGAGGGCGCGGGAGTAGATCACGGCAGCGCCCTCGCGTGTTCGATGACTTCGTCGAGCGCGGACTCGACGTCGGCGTCGATCGCTTCGCGCGCGCCGCCGTCGAGGCGCGGCGCGTGGATCACGAGCGGCTCGGTGGCCCAGCGCGCCTTCACTTCTTCTTCGGGGCGGGCGTCGCTGCTCTTCGAGTGATTGCAGAGGCGGTACGTGTGCAGGATCGTGACGTGCGGCGTGCGCGTCTCGCGGACGCGCGCGACGTCGGCGGCGACGACCTCGTCGATCGCCTTCACGTCGGTGCTCTCGATCTCGCTCACCGGCAGACCGAACGCCTCGAAGCGCATGCGCATATCGCCCGCGAAGTTCGCGGCGAGCGGCGTCGACTGCGACCAGCCGTTGTCCTCGAGGACGATCCACAGCGGGAGCGACCACAGCTGCGCGATGTTGAGGGTCTCGTAGACGGCGCCTTCGCCGAGCGTGCCGTCGCCGATGAACACGACCGAGACGTCGTTCGACTTCGACAGCTTCTGCGCCCACGCGATGCCGGCCGCGGTGGGGACGATGCCGCCTTGGATCCCGTTCGACTTGAAGCCGGGCGCGCAGATGTGTTGGCTCCCGCCGATCCCGCGGCACACACCGGCGTCCTTGCCCATGATCTCGGCGTACAGCCCGAGGGCGTCGCCGGTGCGCGCGAGGTAGTGGCCGTGGCAGCGGTGATTGCTGAACGCGTGGTCGCCCGGCTCGAGGTGGGCCATCACGGCGACGGCGTCCGCCTCCTGCCCGATCGAGCAGTGCGTGGTGCCCGCGAGGATCCCCTCCTCGAAGAGCTGCAGGAGCTTCTCCTCGAAGCGCCGGATGAAGCGCATCCGCCGGTAGTACCGCGCGTCGAGGTCGTCCGCGGGGCGGCCGAACAGGCGCGGATCCGGCTGAAAGGCCTCCATTGTCGCGGTTCTATCGATTCTGGCGCCGAGTCGGTCAACCTCTTTGTCCGATGCAATGGCGCGCACCCAGACGCGCGATTCACCGATAACCACGGCGTGACGCGCCTGACCGGAATCACCCCCACGTCCGAGCAGCTCGGCGCCGCGTGGCGCGACGAGTTCCGGGAGGCGATCCTCGAGGCAGGCGGCGCCGACGGCCGGCTCTCCGAGGCCTCCGCGCGTCGCATCCTCGAGCGCGACGACACCGGCCGGCTCGCCGCCGACAACGCGCTCGCGTTCTTCGAGCGCACCGGACAGAAGACGGTCTCCGCCACCAAGCTCCTTCGCGTGCTCGGCCTCGAGGTCCAGCAGGCCGGCGCCGACGTCGCCGGGACCAACAACCGCGTGAGCCTGCGCGAAGGCCGCCGCCTCCCCGCTCACATCCGGCCCGACTTCTTCCACCTGCGCGGTAAGGGCGTCCCGGACACGCGCACGTACGCCGACTTCGTCGCGGACGCCGTCTCGTCGGTGCGCGCCGCGATCGCCGACAACTGGAATGCGACGCCGCAGCGCGGAGTGCCCGGTCCCGTCTTCGGGACGCGCCCGATCGAGCAATACTGGGACGCGGACAACCGCGCGAACATCTACATCCACGTCGGCGGGGACCAGCTCTACTTCTCCGTCGGCGCGACCCGCACTTCGCCGATCTTCGATCGCGTCGGCTGGCACCACGTCGGCCCGGCGCCCGCGCGACCGGAGATCCAGTAGCGTGGCGATGAAGGCGGACGGCGGGCGGTCGCAGATCCGCCGCGTCATCGAGCGCGTCGACAGACACGCGTACGTCCGCACCGACGAAGACGGCAAGGAGCGCTTCGACGCGGGCTGGTCCGCCTCCAACAACTGGGAGGCCGCGAAGCTCAACTTCACGATCAGCGCAGGTACCGGCCTCTTCACCGGGCTCGCAACGCTCGACTACTACGCGCCGAACCTCATCGGACCGGAGTGGCCCGCGGCCGCGCTCGCCGTGGTGTTCGGCACGGCCACCGCCGGCTCCGTCGCGCTCGGTGTGAAGAACACGATCGAGGCCGGCGTGTGGGGCGTCATCGCGGGCGCGCAGCGGTTGTTCGGCGGGCGCTCCGGCGCTCCGCTGTGAGCCGAGTCAGTCTCCCCATCCACTGAATAGACGGCCGCCGCGGCGCAGGCGCTCGACTCTCTCGGCGTGGGCCTTCCGCGCCTCTTCCCGCGCTGCGCGCGACGCGGCGCGGTCGTTGTCGGTGGCCTCGTTCAGCATGGCTTCGAGCTCGGAGGCGTCGTTCAGTGGCGCCGTCGAGCCGTCCGGGAGGACGCGGAGGAGCTCGCCGTCTTCGTCGAACTTCATCTCGCCGAGCGCGATCGCGTCGGCCACGTTGACCTCTTCGGCGTTCGCGACGGCGTCGACCAGCTCGAACAGCTCGTCGTGCCGCTCCGCGGGCATCTCGAGGTACGGCTCGCTCGGTTCCATCTCGATGAGCGGGTAGCCCTCGGACGGATCCTCCTCGACGCCGAGCACGACGGTCGTGAGGTGCTTGCGGTAGTGCGCGAGCGGCACGCCGGTCGCGAGGAAGCCGAGCGGGAGCCCGACGAGCGCCGCCGCGACGGTGCGCTTCACGGCGCCGTAGCGATCGCGCGGCGTCTTGCGCCACACCGCGAGGTAGACGAGGAGCACCGCGCCGATCATCGTGAGGAACGGGAACACCCAGACCGGATCGTTGTAGAGCTCGAACTGGAGCCAGCCGGACGCGACGGGGCCGAGCCACAGGACCAGCGCGAAGAAGAGCGAAGAGCTCGGCGGGATCCACTCCGACGAGGTGTCCTTGCCTTCGCGGCGTACGCGGAACGCGTGGAGCACGGCGCCGAGCCCGATCAGCGCGGCGCCGATCGACACGAAGAGCAGGGCCTCGCCGAACGCACGACCAGACGCGACCCGATCGATCGTCGCGTAGGACATCACGCCGACGATCGCGCCGCCGAGGACATAGGCGAGGAGCGAGAGGATACCCACGGTCGTTGGATCATAGGCGCAGGCGGGCGTTCGTCACCCGCTTTCGCCCTCGCCATCGCTGTCCTAGGGCCGCGAGTACGCGCCGTCCCCGTCGCCGTCGACGAACACGGGGTTCGTGAAGGCGAACGAAGGGCGGCCCTGGGCCCATTGTCCGTGTGGCGCGTCACCGCGCGCCCAGGCGATCGCCCAGGTGTCGCGACCGGCCGCGATGGTCGCGGACAACGTGCCCTCGTAGCGGAGGCCGCCCGCGCCCGGAGCGACCGCGGCGCGAGCGCGGATCTCGCCGTCCACGATCAGCAGGACCTCGTCCACGTCGACCCACCCGGCGGCCGCGACGCGGAGCTCAGCGACGATCGACGGCGAGGGCCCCGGCGGCGCCGCGACGAGATCGCCGACGCGTCCGCCTTCGACGCTGAGCTCGACGAACGGACCGCACGACACGGCGAGGCGCCCGTCGGCGTGAGCGGCTCGGAACGCTTCGGGGCTCACGTCCGCGGGCGCGGCGGCGTCGACGGCGACGTAGGTGAGCGGGACGCCGATGCGGCCCTGGCGCGCTTCGTGGTCGTCCATGGTGCCCGTCGCGAAGCGCGGCTGGCCTCGGTTCAAGAATGCGAACCAGTCGAGGACCTCGGGGCGATCGAGCGCGCCGTCGCCGCACTCGTTGATCACTTCGAGGCCGTCGAAGTCGAGTGAGAGGTCGCCGTCGGCGGTGAGGGACTCGCGGTCGAAGTCGATCAGCTCGAAGTAGCCGACCGTGCGGGAGCGCGGGTGGTTCACCTGGACGACCGGGGTGGTCGGCGCCTCGTGCGCCGCCGCGAAGACGCCCGCCATGTCGCGCCCGTACCAGGACACGCGACCCCACCCGGGGCGCGACGGATCCACGGTCATCGGGAAGGCGTTGAAGTGACCGAAGCGCGTGGTGGTGATCTCCGTCCCGACGATGCCGCGCAACCAGGCTTGCAGGCCGAGCGCTTCGATCGCGGGGTTGAAGTCGCCGATGGCCTCGTGGTCGGTGGAGACCGGCAACTCGATGTTTTCGGCGGCGAGCGCCGCGACCTTCAACGCGTAGTCGTCGCCGCTGTCCGGTGAGCGCTGCGCGTGCAGGTGCGGGTCGCTCGTCATCCAGCCCGGGGTGTCGACCGTCCGCTCGATGCGCGCGTCGATCTCCACGGTCGATCCCGCGCGCACCGCGAAGCGCGCCTCGAAGACCTCGTACTCGATCCCGCGCGACACCCACGCGACGTAGTCGCCTGCGGGGAGCGGGACGTCGGCGGTGCCGTCGATCGCGAAGTGGATGCGATCGAGGCCCTCGCCCTGCGCGGGTTCGCCGAAGCGCCGGGGCGCGCCGGACGCGATCGTCGAAGTGGCGCGGAGGCTGATCTTCGCGGGGAGCGTGACGTCGTCGCCGTCGCGGACCGTGAAGTGGGCCGCGCCGACGGCGTCGAGCACGACACGGGTGTCGTCGGTGAGCGCGGTCCGCGGGGAGACGCGCCCGTCGCGCGTGGTGGCGACGACCTCGAGCGGGCGCGCCTCGACGTCCAGCATGAAGCGCCCTTCGGCGTCGGCGGTGGTGCGCGAGACGTAGTCGCGGTCCGGGTTCGCGGCGCTCGGATCCAACACGTGGACGTTCGCGCCGGGGACGGGCGCGCCGGTGTCGTCGACGACGACGCCTCTGCGTTGGACGACCGGTTCGCCGAGGTCTTGGCGCCAGCGCGCGTGGAGCCGCGCGAGGTCGCCGTCGCCGATCCAGAGGCGCTGGGTGTGGCGCTTGCGTTCGCGGGCGCGCAGCGCGATCGGCTCGCCGACGCTGGAGACCGCGATGCCGGACTCGCCGAAGATCACCGCGACGTCGGTGTCGCGTTGTTCGAAGAGGTAGCTCACTGCGTCCGAACTCGCCGCGCAGTACGGCGAACCGGCGCCGGAGTTCGAGGAGGAGAAGCCGATCCCGGGGAAGAACGGGCGTGCCCCGGTGCCGAAGAAGAAGCCGACGAGCGGGCTCGCTTCCAGGTCTTCGCGACCGCTGTTGTACAGCTCGTGTTCGATCCGGAGGACGTCGCTGTCCGCGGAGAGCACGTAGTCGATCTGCCACTCCACGGTCAGCGCGCGGTCGGAGAACAGGCCGCCGAGGAGCGCGTCGTAGAGCGGCAGGACGCCGAGCCCGCCGCGGATGCGTACGCGCGCTTCGCCGCCACTCCGGCCGTCGTCGACGACCTCGACGGACTCGGTCGACACGACGCCGAAGTCGAGCGACCAGATGATCTCGCCGAACGCGGACGCGCTCGGTTCGCCGGCGGTGCGGGTGACGTCCGCGTCGAGGATCGTCCCGCCGTAGGGGTGGAATCCGAGGCCCTCGCCCGCGGCGCCGATCACGACGGCGACGCGATCGTTGTAGAGCTTGAAGTCCTGCACGCGGCCCTTGGTGTTCGGCCCCGTGAGGAGGGCGGCGGCGTCGGTGATCCGCCCGGCGCGCACTTGCCCCGGGCCGAGCGCTTCGTCGAGGGGGAGCGGACGCGGCGGATCGGCGGCGTCGCTACAACCGATGAACGCGCCTGCGGACGCGACGATCGAGGCGAACGCGAGACGACGCACGCTCGCACTCTGCCGCGGGCGCGCGGGGCTGTCACGTCGGTCGCGTGGGCTCAGAGCAACGCGTGTTCGTGGAGCTTGTTGTAGAGGGTCCGTCGGCTCACGCCCAGGATGCGAGCGGCGCGCGACCGGTTGTTGTTGGCGCGTTCGAGGGCCTCGACGAGCGCGGCGTACTCGGCCGTGCGGCGCCGGTCGTCGAGCCGCGCGGAGTCCTCGGACGACGTGAAGGTGGCGGCTCGGGTCAGCTCGCGTTCGACGTCCGAGGTGGAGATCGTCGATCCGTCGGCGAGGACGACCAAGCGCTCCATGAAGTTCTCGAGCTCGCGGACGTTGCCCGGCCACGCGTGCGCGACGAGGCGATCGATCGCCGCCGCCTCGATCTGCATGTCGGGGCGCCCGTTCTCTTCACCGTGCGCGGAGCAGAAACGCCGGGTGAGGCGGCCGATGTGGTCGGCGTCGTAGCTGCGCAGCGGCGGGAGCTCGACGCACACCACGTGGAGGCGGAAGAACAGGTCCTGGCGGAACTCGCCGGCCTCGACCATCGCTTCGAGGTCGCGGTGGGTCGCGGCGACGACGCGGATGTCGGCCTTGCGGGAGGAGGTGGCGCCGAGGCGCTCGTAGGTCCGCTCCTGGAGGAGCCGGAGCAACTTGGCTTGCACGCGGAGCGGGACGTCACCGATCTCGTCGAGGAACAGCGTGCCGCCCTCCGCGATCTCCACCCGGCCCGGCTTCGTCCGCGTGGCCCCGGTGAAGGCGCCCTCCTCGTAGCCGAACAGCTCGCTCTCGAGGAGGTGCTCGGGCAGCGCACCGCACTGCACCGTGACGAACGGGTGGTCCGCGCGCGGGCTCTTGTCGTGGAGCATCTGCGCCGCGCGGCTCTTGCCGGTCCCCGTCTCGCCGGTGAGGAGGACGGTCGTGCGCGCGGGGGCGACCTTCTCGAGGGTCGCGTCGAGCTCGTCGAGGACCGAGCGCCCGCGCGTGGGGAGCTGCTCGGAGCGATGCCGCGACGTCGCCATCGCCTTGCCGATCGTGAACAGGAGCTCTTCGCGATCGAAGGGCTTCGTCGCGAAGTCGTACGCGCCAGTGCGCATCGCTTCGACCGCGAGCGGGATCGTCCCGTGCGCGGTGAGCATGACGACGGGGAGGTCCGGCCAGCGCGCGTGGATCGCGGCGAGGAGGGTGAGGCCGTCCATCTTCGGCATGCGTTGATCCGTGACCACGACGTCGAAATCGGCGCGCTCGAGGGCTTCGAGCGCCGCCGCTCCGGACGGTACGGTCGTCGCGCGGTGTCCGGCTTGTTGGAGCAAGGCGCCGAGCACCTGCTGCACGCCGGGGTCGTCGTCGACCAGGAGGACGTTTCCGATTACTTCGTCGCGAGCCACAAGATCACCTTCGTTCCCAGGCCTTCTTCACTGTCGATCTCGACGTGTCCGCCGTGCGCCTCGGCGACTCTCCGTACGAGGGCGAGGCCCAGCCCGCTGCCGGAAGCCTTCGTCGTGAAGAAGTCGTCGAGCGCGCGCGCGCTCGTCCGCGGGCTCATGCCGGGGCCGTCGTCCGCGACCTCGATCGCTACGTG
>JAUHYN010000980.1 GCA_030426505.1 bacterium
CCGTCGTCATCGCGACCGACGCGCTCGCGCAGGGGCCGTCGGTCGGCCCGTACCGCTTCCTCGACGCGCGGTGCTTCGCCTCGACCGCGACCCTCGCCGCGCTCCCCGGCTTCGATAACGCCGGTCGGTTCGCGCCGCCGCTCGAGACGACGACCCTCGAGGAGGCCGTGCTCGGCTACTCACCTTCGTCGAGCCTCCTCAACCTCGGGAACCCGTGCGGCCCCGTGCCATGCGGGGCGACCTGTCCTCCGCCGGAGAGCTTCGAGTACCTCGATCTGGGTTTCGACGCCGACCGCCGCCCCCGAGAAGGACCCGGGTACGATCTCGTGGTCTTCGACGCGCGGTTCTCCGCCGACGACTACCAGATCGCGGTGCGCCCCGTCGGCGGCGCGTTCACTCCGCCGCGGAGCTACCCCGCCGCCGGGCAAGTCGACACGGGCGTCACGGAACCGTTCAATCTCTGGGCGATCGAGATCGACCTCGCCGACTTCGGGCTGCGCCTCGGCGTGGAGGTCGAGACCGTCCGCATCGTCGCGAGCTGCGCGCTGGATCCGTTCGTCGAGTACGACCCGGCCATGGCCGCCTCCGTCGTGCGGAGCTGCACTTCCGCGGCGAGCTGCGACGACGGCGACCCGTGCTCCGAAAAAGCCTGCGTCGACGGTCGGTGCCGCTACGCGCTCGCGAGCCCCGGCTCGCCCTGTCCTGACGGGGTCTGCAACGCGGAGGGCGCCTGCGTCGAGTGCATCGCCGACGAAGAGTGCGATGAACCCACCGCCCACTGCGACGTCTCGACCGAAAGCTGCGTCGCCTGCCTCGTCGACGACCACTGCCCCTCCTCCACCAACGAATGCCTCACCGCGATCTGCACCGACGGCGCCTGCGACGACACGACGCCCAAGGCGGCCGGCACCCCCTGCGCGTTGGGCGTCTGCGACGGCGAGGCGGACGCGCGCTGCGTCGAGTGCCTGAGCGATCTCGACTGCCCGAGCGAGCGCCCGCTCTGCGACGCGCTCAACACGGCCTGCATCGAGTGCCGCACCGCGAGCGACTGTCCTGCCGCGCCGTGCTCCGAGGTCGCGTGCGATCTCTTCGGAGCGTGCGTGGGCGCTCCGATCCCGGACTGCGGAGAGGACGGCGGCGTCGCGGACGGCGGACCGAGCAACGATCGAGACGCCTCGACGACGGGCGACGCCGGCCTCGAGCCGCCCGGCGATCTCTCCGAAGGCTGCCGGTGCTCGACCCACGACAAACACCCTTCGGACACGCCTCTGTCAGGATCGATCGCCTGGGTCGCGGCTGCGCTCATGATTCGCGCGCGGAGGTCCTCCCGGCGCTGAACACCGCGCGCAACCGCTCGATCAGTTCTTCGGCCTCAACGCCGACAACAGCTCCTTCACCTCCGCCGCGTCCTCCGCGCCCGGCCTCAGCTTCAGGTACATGTCGAGCTTCTCCGCCGCCTCGCGCGACTCGCCGAGCGTCAACAACGCGTGCCCCAACCGCTTGTACGCGTCGGCGTGTGTGATGTTCAGCTCGACCGCGCGGCGCAGGGCGCGCACCGCTTCGGCGGTCTTGCCGGCCTGGAGCATCTGGTCGCCGTAGGCGTAGGCCGCGCCGGCGTCGTCGAATGTCTTCACCTCGATCGGCGCGGCGCCCGGCTTCGGGGGTGGAGCGGGCGGCGGTGGCTTCGTCGCGACCGTGACCGGCTTCGGGGGCTCCGGGGGCGTCACGCCGACGATGCCGGTGAGCAGGCCGCCGAAGAACGTCAGCACCGAGAGCGCCGCGGCGATCGGCCACGACGGGCCCTGCACCGACACCAACGGGCGCGCGACCGTGATCGGATTCGTCGGGGCCACGCGCGGGTCCGTCCCGATCTTCGGCGCCAAGCGCGCCTCTTGAGCGGGGAGGTTCGGTGCGGACGGCGTGGTCTTCGCGTGGTCGATCGCGACCGGCGGCGTGGGGCGCGTGTCGCGCTCCGCACCCTCGAAGCGCTGGGGCGCGAGGCGGAACGTCGCGGCCATCGTCTTGTCGTCGGAGATCGTCGCCTCCGCGACGTTGCCCTCCGAGCGGATCGAGAGCAGCCGCTTGATGATGTCCTGCGGGCGCGGGCGCGCGCGGGCGTCGGACGCGAGCATCGCGCGCACCAACGCTTGGACCTCCGCGCCGTCGGCGAGGTTCGCCGTCGCCGGCCACTCCATGCCCTGACGGATCTCGCGCACCAACTCCGTCGGGTCCGTCGACACGAACGGCAACCGCCCCGTCAGCATCTCGAAGAGCACGACGCCGATCGAGTACACGTCCGACGAGATGTCCGACGGCAACCCGCACAGGCGCTCCGGTGACATGTACGAGACCGTCCCGATCACCTGACCCGCGCGCGTGAGGCGCGTGAGCTCCTCGGAGCGCGCGAGCCCGAAGTCCATCAACACCGTGCGCCCGCCGCGCTCGAGGAAGAGGTTGCTCGGCTTGATGTCGCGGTGGAGGACGTGCGCGCCCTCGAGATAGACCAGCGCCTGCGCGAGCAGACCGATCACCTCGACCGCCTCGTTCGGTGTGAAGCGACGGCCGTCGACCAGCAGCTCTTCGAGCGTCTTCCCGACCAGGCGCTCCATCAGGAAGAAGCCCAGCTCCGTCCCCTCGGCGTGGCGCGCGTAACCGTACGCGTAGAAGCGCACGATGCCCGGGTGCTCGAGCTGCGAGAGCACCGCCACCTCCTGCGAGAAGCGCCGCCCCGCCGTGCCGTCGCCCGACTCCACGTAGCGCATCTCGACGATCTTCAGCGCGAACGGGACGCCGGCTTCGTCGACGACCTCGTACACCACGCCCATCCCGCCCTTCCCGAGCGTGCGCACCACGCTGTACGGGCCGACCGCGACCGTCTCGCCGCGCGCGTTCGTCGTCAGCCGCGCGGTGAACGGCGAGTCGGGGACGGTGACTTCGCGGCGGGACATCTCTTCACAGGCCTGCTTCGAGGAGCCGATCGATCTTCTCGATCTCCGGCGACTTCGGACGGAGCAACTTGTACTGCTGTAGCAGCGTTTTTGCCTCCTGGGATTTCTCCAGGGCGAGCTTCGTGCGCGCCTGCAGGTACGTGGCCTCCGGGTGAACGGGGTTCATCGCGAGCGCCTGCCCCAGCGCGTCTTCCGCGGTGACGAGCTCTCCGCGATCGAACGCCGCCGCGCCGTAGCGATACGCCTCCTCGGCCCGCGCGAACCGCGGCACCGGCGGGGGCGGCGGCGGCGGAGGCGGCACGACGATCTTCTTCACGGGCGGGGGCGGCGGCGGCGCGACCGCGATCTGCTTCGGCGCGGTGCTCCGCCCCACCGACAGCCCCGTCCCGAACGCGAGCCCCGCCGCGACGAGCGCGATCAGGATCGCGATCGCCCACGTCGGCCCGCGGCGCTCGGGTTGGACCTTCGGGAGCAACGCCGACTCCGGCACCGGGATCGCGGTCGACGGACGCACGACCGGGTTGTCCGCCGCCTCCACGAAGAAGCTCGCCGTGGGCGGCTGCCCCGCGCGCGCGCTCGGCTCCGGCACGTAGGGCTCCGCCGCGATGATCGGCGCCGACTCCGTGTCGCGATCCGGCCGCTTCGATCCGACCTCCGGCGCGGACGAGCCGCCGCCGAGGATCCACATCGCCTGCTTCTCGACTTCACCGGCGGTCGG
>JAUHYN010000981.1 GCA_030426505.1 bacterium
CGACCAGCGTGACCTCGGACGCGGCGCGACCGGCGCGCGAACACGCCGCGTCGATGCGCGCGTACACCTCGGCGAGCGACGCCGCGACGCTCACCGCAGGCCCCGCTTGTCGAGCATCGCGAGCGTCTCCTCGAGCGGGAGTCCGACCACGTTCGTGTAGCTGCCGCGCACCTCCGCGACGAGCGCGCCGCCTTCGCCCTGGATCCCGTACGCGCCGGCCTTGTCCATCGGCTCGCCCGTCGCGACGTAGCGATCGATCTCGTCGGACGACAACGCGCGGAACCGAACCGCGGTCGTGACGAGGAGCTCTTCCACCTCACCGTCGACCGCGAGCACCACCGCGGTGTGGACCACGTGCTCCTCGCCGGAGAGCGTGGCGAGGGTGCGCTTGGCGTCGTCTTCGTCCTCGGCCTTCCCGAGGATCCGAGCGCCGAGCGCGACCACGGTGTCGGCGGCGAGCACCGGCCCGGCGTGGGCGTGCGCGAGCGCTTTGTCGCGCGCGACGCGGAGCGCGTAGACGTCGGGGGCCTCGTCTTCGCGCGGCGTCTCGTCGACGTCGGCGGGGCGCACGTCGATGGCCACACCCGCGGCGGTGAGCAGGTGGCGGCGGCGCGGCGAAGCGGACGCGAGGACGAGGGTCATCGCCTCGATCCCCTCGCACCTTTTACTCGCCCACACCAGGTGGAAGTGATAGCGCGGGCGTCGTGCCGCTTCAGGACAAGACCATCGCGATCATCGGCGTCGGCAACATGGGCGGCGCGCTCCTCGCGGGCCTCCTCGACAGCGGCGCGGTCGAGAAGGACCGCGTCGTCGTCCACAACCGCCGCGACGACAAGACCCAGGAGATCGCGAAGCGCTACGGCGTCCGCGGCGCGGCGACCAACGCGGAGGCGGTCCGCGGCGCGGACATCGTCCTCATCGCGGTGAAGCCGCAGATCTTCGAGAAAGTGCTCGGCGAGATCCGCGACGACCTCTCACCCGAGGCGCTCGTCCTCTCGGTCGCGGCCGGTATCCCGACCGCCAAGATCGAAGCCGTCCTCGGCGTCGGCGCGCGCGTGGTGCGCGCGATGCCGAACACCCCCTCGCTGATCAAGGAGGGCGCGAGCGCGATCGCCCCCGGCGCGCACGCGACGAGCGAGGACGTCGAGGTCGCGCGCGCGATCCTCTCCGAAGTGAGCCGCGTGGTCGTGGTCGAAGAGATCCACCTCGACGCCGTGACCGGCCTGTCGGGGAGCGGCCCCGCGTACATCTTCCTCATCATCGAAGCGTTCGCCGACGCCGGCGTGAAGGTCGGCCTGTCGCGCGAGATCGCGCAGGACCTCGCCGTGCAGACCATCCAGGGCGCAGCGCGGATGCTCCAGCAGACCGGCGAGCACCCCGGCCGCCTCAAGGACATGGTGACGTCGCCCGGCGGCACCGCGATCGCAGGCCTTCACACGCTCGAAGCGGGCGGCCTGCGCACGACGATCATCAACGCGGTCGAGGCCGCGACGAACCGCGCGCGCGAGCTCGGCCAGTAACCTCTACTACCTACGTCAGACGCGCTCCGCGCGCCTTCCTGGCACAGCCTCGGACAGACCTCGCCCGAGGGGCGAGGCTGCCTCGGCGATGAGCCTGCAGCAAATAGCCTCCAGTCCGCAGCAAGATCTCCCGAGCGCACCACACGCGGGAGCGTCGCACCGAGGAGCTGTCGGCTGCCCGCTGGTCGCTGAAAGCTAGACCCAATACCGGTCACTTAACGGCGAGAGCAAGTCTCGCCTGGTGACCTTCGCTCACCTACGGTTTCGCTGCGCGATGGCCTACGGCCATCTTTGCGGTCGTCCTCGATCGTTTCCGGAGCTGTTTCGACCCGGTTGACGCCCTAAGTGACTGGCATTGAAGCTAGACACGAACCTTCGCCCCCTCGATCTCGAGGAACATCCCTTGGGCGTCTTCGCCGAGCACCGGCTCCAACCGAAACGACGCGGTGCTCGTGAACTTCGCTTCGAAGTCACCGCCGCGCGCACGACAGTGCAGCACGCCGTCGGCGTCCATCCACAGCGTCGACGGGTCGAGCTTCTCGCGCCGCTCGTCGGACAAGAGCAACCACATCGCGCCGTCACCGTCGATCTGAACGTCCTGCACGAACAGCGGTGGCCCTTCGATCTCCACGTAGGCCCAGTTGACGTCGTTCTTCAGGCAGTAGCGGCCGTCCTCGGCGCGGTCGATCCAGCGATCGAACGCGCGACGGACCTGCTCGTTCTCGACGAGCGCGCCGTCGTGGAACCAGCGCCCGAGGGCGTCGCGGCGGATGGTCGTCTCGCGCGTGAAGTGCGCCGGGACGTTCGCGGGTCGGTCGTTCACGGCGCCCCTAGCCTAACGGCTCGGTTCCTTGACAGTCCAACCGAACGGGTACTCTGATCGGATCGTTCGGCGTGCAGCCTGGAGACATCATCGCCCGTCGCTTCCGCATCGAGCGTCGGATCGGCTCGGGCGGGATGGGCACGGTGTACCGCGGACGCGATCTCGAGTCGGGGACCCCCGTCGCGGTCAAGCGCCTCGACATCCGCGGCAAGAACGACGCCGATCGCTTCCTGCGCGAAGCGTCCGTCCTCGCGGACCTCGATCACCCCGGCATCGTGCGGTACGTCGCGCACGGCCTCACCGAGGAGAACGAACACTACCTCGCGATGGAGTGGGTCGACGGCGAGACGCTGTACGAAAAACTGCTCTCCGGTCCGCTCTCCGTCCTCGGGACCGTCCAGCTCGGCGCGCGCGTCGCGGACGCCCTCGCGGTCGCGCACCGCCACGGCATCGTCCACCGCGACATCAAGCCCCCGAACCTGCTGCTCCCCGGCGGCGCGCTCGCGGACGTGAAGCTCCTCGACTTCGGCGTCGCGCGCATCACCGGCGCGTCCACGGGCCCCACGATGACCCGCACCGGCGCGCTGATCGGCACCCCCGGCTACATGGCCCCGGAGCAAGCGCGCGGCGACAAGGGGCTCGACCACCGCGCGGACATCTTCTCGCTGGGCAGCGTGCTGTACGAGGCCCTCGCCGGCCGCCCGCCGTTCTCCGGGACCAACGTGATGGCGGTGCTCGCGAAGATCCTCCTCGAGGAGGCGCCCCCGATCTCCGACGTGCGCGGCGACGTCCCGGAGCGCCTCGAGATGTTGATCGCGCGAATGCTCGCGAAGGATCCCGAAGCGCGCCCAGCGCGAATCGAGGAGGTGCTCGCCGAGCTGTCGGACTTCGACACGCAGACGCTCCCCGTCGCGCTGATCGAGAGCATCGTCTCCGAGCTCCCCACGAAGCCGCCGTCGATCGGCGACACCGAGCAGCGCGTGATCTGCGTGGTGCTGTGCGGCGTCTCCGAGGGCACGGCCGACACCTGGACGCCGGACACCGCGAACCAGATCGAAACCGACCTCGCGCAGGTCGTGGACAACCTCGGCGGACAACTCGACCCGCTCATGGACGGGTCGATGGTCATCCACTTCTCCGCGCACGGCGCGCCGAGCGATCTCGCGGCGCAGGCCGCCCGCTGCGCGCTCGCGCTCAAGCGCTTCTACGGCGACGCTCCGGTCGTCGTCGCGACCGGCCGCGGCGTGGTGTCGAACCGCCTCCCCTTCGGCGAGGTGATCGATCGCGCCGCGCGCACCCTGACGCGCGCGGAGGCCGGCCCC
>JAUHYN010000982.1 GCA_030426505.1 bacterium
AGCTCCGCCGTCGTCGCCCCGGACTCCCTCGAGCTGCGCGCCGCGACCAGCGTCACCGTCGGCGGCGACGTCCGCGTCGGCCCCGGCGGCATGACGATCGTCGCGACGAAACGCATCGAGATCCTCGAGACCGCCTCGCTCGACAGCAAGGGCCCCGTCACGCTGATGATCGCCGACCCGGATGGCGTCGTCGAGATCGCCGGCCGCCTCGTCGCGCGCAGCACGACGGAGAGCACGCAGCCCCCGCACATCACGATCCTCGGCCGCGGCAGCGTCAGCGTGAGCGGCGAAGTGCGGACCGAGGCCGACCCGCAGCAGAGCGGCGGCGACGTCCACGTCGCGGTCTACGGCGACGTCCGCATCATCGGGGAGCGCGCGAACGTATCGGCCTACGCCCACGCCGACGGGCGGCCCGGGACCGTAGCGGTGCGCAGCGAGGCCGATGTCCGCGTTCTCGAGGGCGCCGCGATCGGCCGCTTCACCGACGGCACGAACGAAGTGAGCGATCTCGACGGCGCGATCGACGTGCAGGGTGCGTCGATCATCGTCGACGACTACAGCCGCATCTCCGCCAACGACAGCCACTACGGCAGCACGATCGAGCTCTCCGCGCGCGACCTGATCCGCACCGGCGAAGGCGCGCAGATCCTCGCGGGCGAGACCGAGCTCGGCGCCCCGCTCCGGATGCGCGCCGCGCGCATCGACATCGGCGTGAACTCGATCGTCGCCGCGGGCAACGGCCAGACCCACGCGGGCGACCTCGAGATCCAGGCGAGCACTTCGCTCACCATCGCGCCGAACGCCCAGCTCCTCGCGGGCCACGGGCGCTGCGCCGCGGGCGGCGACGTCCTCATCCTCGTCGCCGGTGAGATCACGGCCTCCAGCCCCGCGTCGATCGCGGCCGGCAACGCGTCGACCGAGCGCGACACGCTCGAGTGTCTGCGCGGCTACATCGGCGGCGCCGTCACGGTGATCGCGCACGCGATGTCCGGCGTCGAAGAGGCCGCGCGGCCCGGTCGCGGCGAGCCGGTCGGCGCGCTCGAGCTCTCGGTCGACCGCACGCTCCGCGTCGACCCGGTCGCCCTCGCCGTCCAGACGAGCGGCGAGGTCCGCTCCGTCCCGCTCCGCCGGGACCCCCTCGCGATCGGCCGCGTGCCGCGCCTGATCGAGCTCGCGGCCGACAAGCCGATGGGCACGCGCGTGGTGATCGAGCTGTCGGGCGCCGACACCTACGAGGGCCCGTTCGACACGTGGTTCGCGGTCGGCTCCGAAGACCCCGAGGAGCTCGCGCCGCTCTCCGGCGCGGCGTGGTTCAAGTACCGCGTCCAGCTCTCGGGTCGCGCCTACGACGCGCCGGTGCTCGACTTCTTCGACATCGATCTCGCGCCCGCGTTCTGAACCGCCCCGAGACAGACCTACATCGTCGCTCGTCTCGATAGGACGCACGCGTCGTATCGAGTCCGTACATCGGGACGAAACGGCTCATGCGTGCGCGAGCCCCCGTCGATGGCTGCGACGGGACATGTCGATCTCTCGCACGCGGCTCGGCCGAACGCTCATCCTGTCTTCCCTCACCGCGAGTGCCTTCGCGTGTTCGAGCGAACCCCCCGAGGTGGAGACGGCCGCGTACAAGATCCAGGTCGCGCCCAAGAACGCGGTGCTGCTCCCCAACGCGCAGCTCCAACTCAAGGCGCAGGTCTTCGATCCCGCGAACAACCTGATGTTCAACCACCGCTCGCGGCCGGTCGTCGTGCGCTGGAAGTCGAGTGACCCGACTGCCGCGTCGATCGACGAGCGCGGCGTGATCACCGTGCATCAGGAGAAGGCGGTGGAGATCACCGCCGAGTTCGAGGACGCGTCGTTCGAAGCCGAGGCGGAGGCCCCGACCCAGAACGGGAGCGCGCAGATCAACGCGGTCGCGGCGCCGTCCGAGGTGAACGACCTCCAGGCGATCTTCGTGTCGCCGGAGCGCATCGCGATCGACCTCGGCGAGACACGCACCCTCTCCGTCACCGCGGTCGACGGCCAAGGCGCGCCCACCACGCTCGACTGCGGCGGCGCGCCCACGCTCGGGCACGACGAGCCGGTCGACGCGAGCTACGACGGTAGCCTCGGCGCCGAGGGCATCGAAGCGACCGGCGTCCGCAAGGGCTTCAGCCTCCTCACGCTCGACTGCGCCGGCTACCAGGCGAGCCCGGTCGTCGTCGAAGTGAAGCCGTCCGTCACCATCCCCGATCCTTCGCCCTCCACGCAGGACAGCGACTTCGGGCTCCAGCCTTCGGTCGCGCTGTTCGACGAGGTCATTCACCTCGCCACGTACGACGCGCAACACCACAAGCTCGTCTACACGCGCTTCGACGGCATCTGGACGAGCCAGTTCATCGACGGCGAAGGCGACTACGGGCGCCAGGCGAAGATCCTCCTCGACCCCGTCTCCCACCGCCCGCTCATCTGCGCGCTCGAGGGCAATGGCCTGTCGTGTTGGACGCAGGACGAAGAGGGCTTCTGGACGCGCGACGCCGTGGACCTCGACGTCGTCGACGCCGCGCGCCCGTACGAGTACCCGATCAGCGGCGCGATCGACGACAGCGGCCGCGCGTTCATCCTCTACCACCGCAGCACCTCGAACACGCTCGCCCTCGCCGAGCGCGACCCGGCCCTCGGCGTGTGGCGCGTCGAAGTCATCGCGCCCGGCGCCGACTACGGCGCGGTCGACGTCGCCTCGGACGGGCGCCCGCGCGTGGCCTTCCGCCAGGGCGGCGCCGCGCGCTTCGGTCACCGCGCGTGCGTCGGAGCGGGGTGGACCTTCGAGGACATCGACGTCGACAGCCTCCTCCCGGGCACCGACGGCCAGGCCGCGCCCGGCACGTACATGAAGCTCGCGATCGGCGACGACGACCGGCCGCAGGTCGTCTACTTCAAGGGTGGCAACCTCGTTCACGGCATCAAGACGAGCGGCCAATGGCGCACGAACGTCATCGAAGCGGTGGAGCTCGTCGGGCCGCACTTCGGCTTCGCGCTCGACCGCCGCTTGCGTCCGCGCGTGAGCTACTTCGACGCGACCGAAGGCCGCATGCGCTACGCGCACCGCCGCGACGGGCGCTGGTACATCGACAACCCGACCGCCGCCGCCGGCGTCGGCACGCACACCTCGATCGCGGTCGACGACTACGACCGCGCGCAGATCCCGTACTACGACTACCCACGCCGCGAGGCCGGCTACTACGTCGAGCCGCACTACCTCGACTACGAGAGCCCGCCCGCCATCACGCAAGATCCCACGCGCGCCGACGTCAACGAGTGCCTGGGCCGTCACGGTTGATCCCATGCAGCGCAAAGACCTCGCCGCCGCGGCCTTCGTGACCGCGATCCTGATCCTCGCTTCGTACGGCTCCTCGTCGAAGGGCGAGCGCGACGTCGCGCCGAACGAGCGCGCGCCGAACGAACGCGTCGCTCCGACGCCCTCGCCCGTCCACGCGCCGAACGCGCCCGGGGCCGCGCGCACCGTACACCGCGACCCCTACGCGGCGGCGGGCGCGCCGTCGCACGCGCCGCACGTCACCGCCTCGCAACCCGCGCGCGTCCCGGCGGGCGTCGCCTCGCCCGAGGCGTGGCGCGACGCCGTCGACGCTTACCACCGCGAACACACCCGCACCGA
>JAUHYN010000983.1 GCA_030426505.1 bacterium
GCTACATCCAGACCATCCGCAGCCCGAACGCCAAGTCGGCGTCGCAGTCGCTCGTCGACCAGGGCCGCGCCGTCTTCGAGGACGGCGGGTGCAACAAGTGCCACGCGGGCCCCAAGTGGACCGTGAGCCGGACGTTCTACTCGCCGGAGTCGTTCGAGGGTGAGATCGGGAACCGCACGTTCGGCGCGCAGCTCGCCGAGCAGACCGCGATGGACCCGAGCACGCTCGTCGGCCTCCCGCTCGACGTGAACCTCGACGCGACGCTGGTCGCCGGGGACGACTCGGACGGCGGCACCCCGGGGCTCAAGCGCCAGGCGTGCAACATCCGGAACGTCGGCACGTTCGACGTCTCGGGCGGCGCGGAAGAGGTGCGGGCGAACGGGACGCCGGCGCAGGGGCGCAACGGGTTCAACCCGCCGTCGCTGCTCGGGCTCGCCACGGGCGCCCCGTACCTACACCACGGCGCGGCGACGGACCTCGAGGACCTGCTCGACGCGCGCTTCTCGACGCACACGACGGCGGGCAACCCGAACTTCCTGCCGTCGGCTTCGGAGCGGGACGCGCTGAAGGCGTTCCTGCTGTCCATCGACGAGACGACCCCGCAGTTCGACATCGACGCGAACACCCTCCTCTGCCCGATCCCCTAGGGCAGTCCCGACCGGCCTCCCCCGGGCCTGTCCGGGCCCCGGGCGCTTTCCCCCTTTCGCGCCCGGGGCCCGCCGACTTTTCCGCTCGTCTCGATCAGAAACAGCTAATCAAAATCGAGACGCTCCCGAATACGAGAAGTAGAGGGAGAGACCCGGAAGTGAAGATCACGCTCATGCACCCCGCCATCGGGGAGTTTTCGTTTCCTCTCGAGAAGTCGTCGAAGGCCTACATCGGCCGCCGCGGCGCCGACCTGGACGTCGAGCTGACCTGGGATCCCCGCATCTCCCGCCGCCACGCGGCGGTCTGGGTCGAGAACGGCGACGTCTGGTTCGAGGACGTCGGGAGCCGCAACGGCAGCTGGCAGGGCAACACGCGCCTGTCGACCAAGCTCCGCCTCGAGGCCGGCGACAGCGTCCTCATCGGCGAGACCGCCCTCATCGTCCCGAACGAAGCGACCGAGCACCTCCGCGAGGTCGAGACCACCCACGAGGCCTTCGAGCCGGACGTGATGAAGGAGATCACCGACGTCCTCGAGCTCGCGAACGCCGCCTCCCAGCCGCGTCCCGACAGCACCGACACCCACCGGCGCATCGACGCCGCCGCGCAGGTCCGCACCGACGATCTCCGCATCGGCGTCGCCCCGGCGGAGGACCCGGCCAAGAACCGCCGCGCCCGGCGCGTCTTCGAAGACCGCCGCGTCGAGGTCCAGCTGAACGACCGCGAAGCCCTCCGCGAGCTGTGGCTCCGCGACATCTCCAAGGGCGGTCTGTTCGTCGAGATGAAGGAGGCGCCGCCGCCCGGCACCTCGCTCGTCGTCCACCTGTCGACCCCCGGGGGCCGCCTGCAGCTCAACGCGACCGTGGTCCATGTGGTCCCGGCCGAGCGCGCCGCCACGTACGGCATCGCGCCCGGCGCCGGCCTCGCGTTCACCGACCTCAACGAGAACAAGAAGGCCGCGATCCGCGACTACGTCGATGGCATCGCGAACGCGCTCGACGCCGACCTCGACAAGGGCGTGCCCGCGGCCAGCGCCGACGAGCTCGAGAACGTCTTCGAAGAGGTGAAGCGCGTGCTTCGGCACGCCGAGCACGACGCGCTGTACGCCGCGCTCGACCTCTACCCGACCGCGCCCTCGGACCAGATCGCCGAGCGCATCACGCAGCTGTTCGAGCGCTTCGAGCGCGGCGCGACGTCGTTGCCGCCGCCCCAGTCCGCCCGCGTCCGCGCGGCGACCACCGCGCTGTCGCGCATCCGCCGCGTCCTCGGCTCGGACCTCTCGCGGCTCGAGTACGACTTCCGCTGCGGCCACGTGCGCGCCCTCGAGCGCATCACGCGCGCGAAGGACGGCTCCGGCGCGACGCTGTCGACGCTCCGCCGCGCGTGGAACCGCGTGTGCCCGGACCGCGTCGACCAGGCCGCGCTCCTCACGCGTCAGGCGTTCGCCGCGCGTCAGGTGCAGGACGTGGTCGCCGCCATCGAGCACGGCCGGCGCGCGCTCGAGCTGAACCCGTTCTTCGAAGAGCTCCGCAAGACGGTCGAGACCTGGGAGCAGTTCCTCCGCGACGAGCGCGCGGACGGCGACCTACTCCGCCGCACCGCCTGAGACCGGCTCGAACCGGTAGCCCACGCCGCGCACGGTCAGGATGTGCTGCGGCGCCTCGGCGTCCACTTCCAACTTGCTCCTGAGCTGCGCGACGAAGTTGTCGACGGTGCGCTTGCTGCCGCCGTGCTCGAGCCCCCACACCTTCGTGAGCAGCTCACCCCGACCGATCACTCGGTTGGGGTTGGTGACGAAGAACCGCAGCAGCTCGAACTCGAGGTTCGTGAGGCGGACGGTGTCGTCGCCCTTGGTCGCGGTGCGCTGATCGAGATCCACCGAGACGTCCGCGAACCGCACGATGCGCGCGCTGTTCGTCTCGCGTACGAGCTGAGCCCGCCGCAACACGGCGTGCACGCGCGCGAGGAGCTCGGCGAGCTTGAACGGCTTGGTCACGTAGTCGTCGGCGCCCAGCCGGAGCGCGGCGACCTTGTCGTACTCGTGCTCGCGCGCGGACAGCACGATCACGGGCGTGACGTCGCGCCGGTCGCGCATCTCGCGGAGGACGTCGAGGCCCGTCTTCTTCGGGAGCATGATGTCGAGCAGCACCAGCGAGAAGTCGTGGTTCTCGAGGTGCTCGAGCGCGAGCTCCCCGTCCTCGGCGTGGGTCGCGTGGTAGCCCTCCAGCTTGAGGTTGAGCGCGATGCCCGTGGCGATGGCGTCGTCGTCCTCGACGATCAGGATCTGAACGGCGTCGGTCATCGTCTCAGGCCGGGAGCACTCTTCGCTTCAAGCGAATGCGGAACTCGGAGCCCTCCCCTTCCTTGGAGCGTACGTCGATTCGGCCCTTGTGTGCGCTCACGATCGCCTTGACGATCGCGAGCCCGAGCCCGCTGCCCGTGGTGCGCGCTTCGATCGCCTGCTGCCCCCGCTCGAACTGCTCGAAGATCAGCCTCTGCTCCGCCTTCGGGATCCCCGCCCCGTTGTCCTTCACGCGGATCTCGACCTCGGTCGCCGTCGCGGCCTCGACGGCGATCGCGATCTCGCGGTGTTCGGTGGACGTGTACTTGTGCGCGTTGAGCAGCAGGTTCGTGATCGCGAGGGCGAGCGTCTCGCGGTCGCCGGTGACGTGCAGCTTGTCGTCGACCTCGAGCGCGACCTCGATCGGGTCGTTGAGGGTCGCGGCGTCGAACGCGGCGAGCGCGTCCCCCACGACGTCGGCGAGGCGGAGCGGGTCCTTCTGGAACGCCCGCCCCCGGCTCTCGATACGCGACAGCTCGATCACGCGGCTGACCAGGCCGTCGAGCCGCTCGACCTCCCGCTGGAGGAGGCCCAGGCACTTCTCCCGCTCCACGGGGTCCGTCAGGCGCTCGTCGCGGAGCGTCTCGATGAACATCCGGATCGACGTGAGGGGAGTCCGCAACTCGTGCGACACGGAGCTGACGAAGTCGTTTTGGACGCGCGCGAGGGAC
>JAUHYN010000023.1 GCA_030426505.1 bacterium
TCGCACGCGTCGGAGGAAGAGGCGTTCAGGCACTACGTCGAGGCGTTCCCGAAACACGCGACGCTCCTCGTCGACACCTACGACACGCTCGAAGGCGTCCGCCGCGCGATCGCCGTCGCGGGCGACCAGCTCGAAGGCGTGCGCCTCGACTCGGGTGACCTCCTCGAGCTCTCGAAGGGCGCGCGCGCGCTGCTCGACGAGGCGGGGCTGAAGGACACGAAGATCATCGCGTCGGGTGACCTCAACGAGTTCAAGATCAAAGCGCTCCGCGAGGCGGGCGCGCCGATCGACGCGTGGGGCGTGGGCACCGAGCTCGTCCGCTCACGCGACAACCCAACGCTCGGCGGCGTGTACAAGATGGTCTACGACCACACCGAGGATCGTCCCGTCGCCAAGTTCTCGCAGGAGAAGGAGACGCTCCCGGGCCTGCACCAGGTCTTCCGCCTCGAGCGCGAGGGGCGCGCGGTGCACGATGTCCTCGGGACGCTCCCCGAGTTCCACGTCGACGCGAAGCCGCTCCTCGTCGAGTGGATGAAGGACGGCAAGCGGACCCGCGAGCTCCCGTCGCTCGCGAAGCTGAGGATGCACGCGCGCGAACAGCTCGCCGCGCTCCCCGAGCGCGCGCACGCGTTCGAGCCGTGGGACGAAGAGGAGGCGTACGAGGTCCGCATCAGCGACGGCTTGGCCGCGCTGATGGAGGAAGTCCGCCACCGGGAGATGGACTGAGTCATGCGCGTCGCCGTCGTTCAGATCAACACCACCGTCGGTGACCTCGACGGCAACCGCGCGAAGCTCCTCGAGGGCTTCGCGGCCGCCGCGGAGGAGGGCGCGAAGCTCGTCGTCGCGCCCGAGCTCGCGGTGCCCGGTTACCCGCCGCAAGATCTCCTCGAGCGACCGTCCTTCATCGACGCGTGCAGGCGTACGGAGCAGGCGATCGTCGACGCGGTCCCCGAGGGCGTCACCGTCGTCTTCGGGAACGTGCGCCGCCGCCCCGTGCCGCCGACGTACGGGCGCGCGCTCCAGAACGTCGCCGTGGTCGCGCGGCGCGGGGAAGTGTTGCGCTACGTCGTGAAGTCGCTGCTCCCCACCTACGACGTGTTCGACGAGGCACGCTACTTCGAGCCGCGCCGTGACCAAGAACCGAACGTCGTCGAAGTCGACGGCGCGCGCGTGGGCGTCACCGTCTGCGAGGATCTCTGGAACGACGACGCGCTGTGGGAGCGCGTGGATCTGTGGCGCGACAAGACGCCCGGGCACCACCGGCTCTACGCGTCGGATCCGGTGAAGGAGCTCGCGGACGCCGGCATCGACGTGCTCGTGAACATCTCCGCGTCGCCGTGGGCGCAGGGGAAGATCCGCGCGCGCACCGACGTCATCGAGAACGCGGCCACGCGCTACGGCGTCCCGGTCGTCTACGCGAACCTCGTCGGCGCGAACGACGGCCTGATTTTCGACGGCACCTCGTTCGTGTACGCCGCCGACGGCGGGTGCATCGCGCGCCTGCCGAGCTTCACCGAAGCGGTGCGCGTCGTGGATCTCGACGACGCGAAGCGCGCCGACCCGGCCGAGCCGTCGAACATCGCGCGCGTCCACGACGCCCTCGTGCTCGGCGTGCGCGACTACTTCGCGAAGACCGGCCTGAAGCGCGCGGTGGTCGGGCTCTCGGGTGGGATCGACTCCGCTGTCACCGCGTACGTCGCGACGCAGGCGCTCGGCGCCGAGAACGTCATCGGCGTGGGGATGCCGTCGCGGTACTCGTCCGATCACTCGATCGCCGACGCGCGCCACCTCGCCGAGAACCTCGGCATCCGGTTCGAGCTCATCCCGATCGAGGGCGTGTTCTCTTCGTACCTCGAGGCGCTCGCGCCGGTGTTCAGCGACCGGCCGGCGGACGTCACGGAAGAGAACCTCCAGGCGCGCACGCGCGGCGGCATCCTGATGGCGTTCGCGAACAAGTTCGGCGCGGTCGTGCTGTCGACGGGCAACAAGAGCGAGGCCGCGGTCGGCTACTGCACGTTGTACGGCGACACGATCGGTGCGCTGTGCGTCATCGCGGATCTCTACAAGCACCAGGTCTACGATCTCGCGCGCTTCGCGAATCGTGATCGCGAGGTGGTGCCGGTTTCTACGATCGACAAGCCGCCGTCGGCGGAGCTGCGCCCGGATCAAAAGGACGAGGACAGCCTGCCGCCTTACGACAAGCTCGATCGGATGTTGGAGCTGTTCCTCGAGCACCGCTGGACCGCGGAGCGCGAGCTCGCGTCGAAGGCCGGCGTGGAGGGCGTGTACCTCGAGCAGCTCTACACGTTCAGCGATCCGGATCGCGATCCGCGCAACCGCGTGGTGTCGATCGCCTACTACGCGTTGGTTTCGGCGGATCGTTTGAAGTCCGGCGGCACGCACGAGCCCGACTGGTTCGTCGTCGGCGAGACCCCGCCGCTCGCCTTCGATCACGACGCGATCCTCGACGTCGCGGTCGAGCGCATCCGGGGCAAGCTCGACTACACGCCGATCTGCTTTCAGCTCCTGCCGCCGCGCTTCACGCTGACCGAGCTGCAGCAGGTGTACGAAGCGGTGCTCGACGAGCGGCTCGACAAACGCAACTTCCGGAGTCGCGTCCTGAAGTCGGGCCTCGTGGAGGAGACCGACGCGATGCGCACCGGTAAACACCGACCGGCGCGCCTGTACGAGTTCGCGCGGCGCGAGGGCGACCGCGCGCCGTACGGCCCGTCGCCCGGAGTGTTCGCTGCGATGCGGTGACGCCTATTCGCCCTGGATCCGAATCGACCCGAACACGGCTTCGAACTGCGCCCGAAGATCGCGAACCTCGGATCCCGTCAACGACAGTCCCTCCGCTCGAAGCTCCGCGTGGACCGTGAAGCCGTGCGCGGGAACGTAGATGCGTCGGACGATCTCCAGGTTCTTCCAGACCGGCTTCTTCAGGATCAGACCGTCCCGCGTCCGGACCGACCAACAGCTCTTCGTGCCGGCGTCGCAGCGCGGCTCCGCGTTGGGCAGCGCTCGTAATCTTGTGTAGTCGCCCTTGCGGACTTGGACGAACGCCCAGATCTTCTTGGCGCCGCTGAGCCCGGGGCGCTCGAACGACACGGTGCAGAAGTCACGGCTCAGGACACAGGCGTCCGCTCCGACGGGATGTTGCTTCCGGATGTTCGCGTCATCGCGCTGCGATGCGACGTAGCCCGCCGGGATCTCCATCTCGATCCGAATCTTCGCCTTCGAAACGGCGAAGGACAGGCGCGTCGTCTCCTCCGCGTGGACCGTGGCCGTGGCGCAGAGGAAAGGCACGACGAGAACGAGAGTGCGGGCGGCGGTGTTCACGGGGCGGATTTATCCCGCTGGCTTCGGGCCCGAGCCTGAAAACGTCGAAACTGATCTGAAGCGGTGCGGACTCCGCGGGCCGCCCGAGTCTATTCGGCCGAGTCGTCGCTCGGCTTCGCGGCGGGCGCCGCCGGGGCGCCCTCGACGAGCTTCGCCAGCGCGGCGACCTGGACCTGGAGCTTCGCGATGCGGGCGCGGAGCAGCTCCGAGTGCTCGACGATCGCGAGCGGCTTCTTCGCCTCGGTGCGGTAGGTCTCGCGGTTGTCTTCGGGGTGCTTCTCGGCCTGCGCGTCGATGGCGCGCAGCGTCGCGCCGACGTCTTCGACGCGGTCCGTCAGGCGCTCGTCGAGGTGATCGAAGAGCACCGTGAGGGCCTTCTTGAACTCCTCCGCCTTGCGCTCTTCGATGCGCAGCATTTTCTTCGCCTGGTCGGTGAGCTCTGCGACCGAGCGCGTCGCGGCCTCGCGGATCTGTGTCGCGCTGTGTCGAAGCTCTTCGACGCTCTTCTCGACGCTCTTCTGTGCCTGCTCCACGGGGGTCTTCAGCGAGCGATCGAAGAGGTCCTGGATCGTGGTGCCGCCGGTCTGGATGAGGTTTCGGAGCATGCCGAGCGGCATCCGGCTCTCCCGCTTCTCTTCCTCGTAGATGATCTGGGTGAGCGTCACCGACGTGAGATCTTCCTTCGTCTCGTTGTCGATGATCGTGACCTCTTCGCCCGCCTTGATCATCTTCGCGATCTCGTCGAGCGTGACGTACTTGCTCCGATCGGTGTCGTAGAGCTTCCGGTTGGAGTACCTCTTGATCACCTTCGCGCTCGGTGTCGCAGCATCCTCGGTCTGGGCGTCCTGCGGCGCGTCCTCTCGGCTTGCGGTGCTCATCGGGTCGTCCTTAGCACACCCTGAGGGCGGCGCTAACGGAGCGTATCGGGTCCGCCGCTCCCCGGCCACCCGGACCCCACCGCGCGGTCCGGCCCGAATGTTGCGGGCCGTGCGGTGCGGCCCTAGACTCGCGAGGCCCTCCTGAGCGCGCGATGATCGTCCAGTGCGACAAGTGCCAGACCAAGTTCCGCATCGCGGACGAGAAGGTCCGGCCCAACGGCGTCAAAGTGCGCTGCAGCCGCTGTGCGCACGTGTTCGTGGTGCGGCGCGAAGACCCGTCGCGGGCCGTTACCGCCCAAGCCTCCGTCTCGGGTGAGGGGCGCGATCCGTTCGAGAGCCGGACCGTGCCCACGATCCCGGACGCCTCCTCGATGGTCTCCGGCCTCCCCACCGCGCGCGCTCCGGTCCCGAACGCGTCCACGGCCTCCAGCCTCGAGGCGGCCGCCGCGTTGGGATTCTCCGGGCTCCCGGCTCCGCCGAAGAAGGCCCCGCTCCCCCCGCTCGACGGCCTGCGGGGCCTCGGCGGCCCGTCCGGGCTCGGCGAGACGTTCCGCGGTCTGACCGGCTCCGAGGCGCTCACCGTCCGCTCGGAGCCCGATCCCCCCGCGCCCGAAGCCGACGACGACGGGCTCGACTTCCCGTTCCACATCGACGACGGCTTCGAACCGCCGCCGGACCCGCTCGCGCCGCTCCCGCCCGCGGACCCGCTCGCGCCGTTCCCGACCGCGGAGCCGGACGTCCACCGGCGCAAGACCACGAAGGCCGGCCTCCCGTCCTTCCCGGAGAGCAAGCCGAACCTCCCGGCGAGCTCGAACAACGAGCGCTTCCCCGCGCCCGCCGACGACGACGATGTCGACTTCGACGTGGACGACTTCGGCTCGGCCGACATGGGCGCGGCGACGGAGATGAACCTCCCCGGCGTCGACGATCCCTTCGGCAGCGGTGGCTTCCCGCCGGCGCCCGCGAGCAGCCCGTCCAACGAGCCGTTCCCGCCCCCGCCCGGGCTCACCGGCTCCGGCAACTTCCCGCCTCCCGCGCTCACCGCGTCCGGGGCGTTTCCGCCACCGCCCGGCGCGTCCGGCACCGGGACGTTCCCGCCGCCGGCCGCGTTCCCCAACGATCCGCTCGGCGCCTCGGGCGGCTTCCAAGCGCCCGACCGCGACCCGATGGGCGCCTCTCGGCCCAACGCGTTCTCCGGCGACGGCCCCGCGCACACCGGCGCGTTCCCGCCGCCGGTCGATCTCGGGCCGCACGCGTCGCCCGCGACCGCCGCCGAGCTCGGCGACATCCCCGGCCTCATGGACGCGGGCGACGATCCCTTCGGCGGCATCGACGCAGATCCGGGCGCTTCGATCGGCGCCTACAGCGCGTTCCACGTCGGCGCCGACGATGTCGGCCCCGCGAGCCAACCGTCGGAGCCTTCGCCCGCCGTGACGGGCGAAGCGATCGCGCGCCTCGACCTCGGACGCGCCGGCGTCCAACCCGGCGGCCTCACGCACCACGAACCGACCGCGATCGCGCGCGCCTACCAACCCCCCGGCGCGCGCAAGAAGACCGCGGTGTACCTCGCCGACGGAGGCGACGGCCTCGGGTGGTGGCCGACCGCCGTGGGCGTCGCCGCGGGGCTGATCGTCGCCGCGGTGTTCGTCCCGGGCGTCGCCGAGCACGTCGCGCCGCTGCTCGGGGTCGCGCCGCGCCCCGCGATGACGGCGACGTCCGACGAAGCGGTCGTGCCGGGGAGCCTCGACGAGGTCGTCGCCGAGTCCACGTACGTCCGCACGTACCGCACGGCGAAGGGCCGCGAGCTCCTCGTGGTCGGGGGATCCGCGGCGGCGAGCGCCGCGGTCGGTCGGGTCGACGCCGTGGTCGCCGTGCTCGACGAGGGCCGCGTGATCGAACGCCGCGCCGCACCGGTCGGCGCCGTGCTCGACGAAGCGACGTTGTTCGGCGCGCAGTCCGAGAGCTACCTGTCGAACGCGCTCGCCGCGAAGTCACCCGAGGGCCTCCTCGCCGATGACCGCCAACCGTTCATGGTGGTGTTCTGGGCGCCGCCCGCGGACGCGGAACAAAAGACCTATCGCGTCGCGTTCGTGAAGACGGGCGCGTCGGCGCGCGCGGAGAAGTAAAACGTCTCGCACGTGCATTCGTGCTAGAACGACGGTTGAGCCTTTATGGGGTGCCCGAGTCTTCAGGAAGGACTGATCATCCTCTTCGTCCTCGCGCTGATTCTCGGCGCGAGCCGACTGCCGCAGATCGGCGACGGTCTCGGCCGCGCGATCCGGAACTTCAAGCGGTCGCTGAAGGGCGAGAACGAGATCGACGTGACGCCGCGTGAGCCCAAGAAGATCACGCCGTCCGACGACGACACCTGATCACGCGGACGCGCGCGTCCGCACGGCGGCCCGCTCGACCCGCTGCTCGACCTGCTCCGCGAGCGATCGCCGCGCGCGGTGACGCTTCGTCGCGTCGAGCACGATCCACGGGCGGCCCGGCGTCGCGTCGACGACCTCGAGGAAGCGCGACTGCACCGAGTCGTAGTTCGCGCACGCGAGGAAGTCGCCGATGTCGAGGCTCTCGCGGATCGCGTCGAGCTCCGCGGAGCGCTCCGGCGTGAGGCGGTCGTGTCGCGCGAGCTGCTCGCCGATGCGATCCGCGATCACGTTGCGCGCGAGCCGCTTGCCCATCGTGCGCGCCTGCTTCTCGGGGTCGGCGAAGAGCTCGACCGGGATCATCAACACGCCCTGGTCCGCGAGGTCTTCCTTCAGCGCGGCGACCTTCGCGCCCACGACGTTCGGTTCGAACGGGCCGTACACCGCGTCGCCCGCGGGGCCGCGATCCCAGAAGACGATCTCGCCGTCCTCCGGGAACCCGGCCACGAAGCGCTCGAGCGGGGCGGCGCGCTCCGATTCTTTCGGCGCGCGGAAGTGGACGTGACGCGCGCGGTAGCCGGCGTCGACGAAGGCCTCCTGGACCAGCTTCCCGGTCGACGTCTTGCCGACCGCGTCGGGCCCCGCGAGGTAGAGCACGACGCCGCGCGGTGCCTCGCCAGCGGCGGCGCGTCGCTCGATCGCGGCGGTGAGCTTCGCCTTCATCGCGTCGAGCTCGGCGTTCTTGTCGGCGCGGCGGAGGCGTCGCTCGGAGGACTCGCCCTTTCGGACGAGCGCCTTCACGCCCGCGAGGTCGGTGGGCAGCGCGTCGACGGCGCGAGCCGCGATCGCGACGGTGAAGGCTTCGAGCACCTCGACGAACTTCGCTTCGAGCGCCGCGTACTGATCGGGCGAGAACATCGCGCCGCCCAGCGCGACGCCACTCGCGGTGACGCGACCGCGCCGGGTCTTGCCGCTGATGTCGACGTGGACCGCGCCGAGCCCGCCGATCTGCGAAGGCCGCAGGTCGACGACCGTGTCGCCGCTCTTCAGCTGGCCCTTCTTGGTGCGACGGAAACCGAGCGAGAGGAGGATGGCTTCGAGGTCCGCCTGGCGCCCGGCGCGACCTTCGCCCGCCGCGAGGCGCGCTTCGAGCGCGTCGAAGACGTCGTCCGGGCGCCGGGGGAGGCGGCCGACGAACAGCGGAGAGCTCGCGTCGATGCGGCGACGATCGTGGCCGGCCCGCGTGGCGACGTCGGGGCGGTGTGCGGCGTCGGGAGCGACGAGCCGGATCGGGGCCTGGTGCTCCGGGAGCGTCCGGAGGGTCGCGATGAGCCGCGCCTCGGCGCCCGGAGTCCCGATCTTCAACGTCGGATCCGTTATCGCGTTCGGTCCTGAAAACGTTGCGCCGGCGACACCGAATTCATCGCAGCAGCAGGGTGACGACCCACCCGTGGTCGGCGCGGACCCCGCCCATCGCGGTTCCGAACAACAGCGTGCGCGGCGGGACGAAGGTCGACACGAGGATGTCCTCCTGGGTGAAGCGCTCGAAGTTGCACTGCACGTCCTCGTACGGCGCGAGGAAGCCGTGGAGGCCCCGAGTGCCTCCGTAGATCACGCCGCGGGGATGCGCGACCATCCGGATCGGGTGGTACAGGAGGCTGCTGTTGTTCGTCAGCAGTCGCCAGGTGTCGGCGTCCCGGCCCAGGAACAGGCGCTCGAAGATCTTGGTGGTGGCGCTGACGACGAGGCCCTCCTCGGTCTGGACGGCGCTGCTGACGTAGTCGATCTCCAGCGCCTCCTCGAAGCCCACGGTCGACCGGACATCGCCCGTCCACCACTCGACGAACGGCTCGTTCGACGTGAGCACGACCTGATCCTCGGCGACCCACGTCAGGCTGCGGATCTCCTTCTGCGAGACGCTGGGCTCGAGCATGCGCCAGGCGCCGTCGACGAATGTCGCCGCGCGACCGCGCCTCGCGACGACGAACGTCGCGTCGTCCAAGGGCGCCTCGGCGACGTCGGCGAGCGGGCTCTCGAGATCGATCTCGACCCCGAACGTGAAGTCGTCCCCCAAAGGCGCGGCGTAGCGATCGTCGAGCCCGACGATCGGGGGCCGGCTACCGCCGAGGCGATCGATCGCGCGCGTGGTCGTCACGACGACTTCGATCGCGTCCGGCCGCCACCGGTAGATCGTGTGTCGATCCGCGAAGAGCGCCTCGTCCTCGCCGAGCGTGACGACGCCCGAGAAGCCGCCGTCGAGCTGCGTGTCGATCGGTGCGACCGCGAAGGCGGGGCAGTCGAACGGGAGGAGCGTCTGGGTCGGCGTCGCCTCGGTCCACGGCGCGACGGCGTCGCCATCGAAGCGCGTCGTCCACGCGCGCGCGGGGCGGGGGAGGCGGACTTGGAAGGGGCGATCGGTGGGGAGGAGTCCGGGCTCGAGGAGCAGCGCTTCGGGCGACGCGTCGAACAGGGTCACGTCGAGCGTGACCTCGTCGGCGACGGTGAGCGGCGCGGTCGTCAGTGATTCGTCGGGGGCGATGACGTAGCGCTTCTGGAGTTCGCGGAGCGCGAGGAGCTCGGTGCCGCGTGTGAACTCCGGAGGCGGCGCGAACTCGACGAGTCGCGGCGCGTCGGATCCACCGCAGGCGAACGACACCGCGAGGAGGATCAGCGCGCCGCGCCGCAAGGCAGATCCTCCGCAGCACGCTGACAGAGCCGAACCGGGGTCGACTCCGACGGTCCGCGCGTCGCGACGATGGCGACGCTCGCGGCCACGACGGCGACCGCCGCGGCGCCGATCCAGAGCCACGTCGTGCTCGATACGCCGCTCGCCTCGAGGGACACGGTCCGGGTGGTCTCTTGCCCCGCGACGATCGGGACGGACTCGTCTCGGGGCTCGTGGTCCGGCGCGGACACGCGGAGCGCGTGGGTCCCCGGAGTGAGGAGACCGCGGGGCCCCCAGGGGGTCCCGTCGATCGCGATCTCGGCGTCGGGCGGCTCCGCGTCGACGCGGAGCGAACCGAGGGTGGTGTGTCCCGCGCGGGCGAGCGCCGTGCGGAGCTCGGCGGCGACGGCAGCGGAGGGTTCGCGGGCGTTGGCGTCGATCTCGCCGAAGTGACGCACGACGCGCTCGCCGCGGACCGTGTCGACGACGTCGATGGCGACGGTAATGCGCTGGTCGCGCGCGACGACGATCGCGATCAACGCGCGCTCGTAGTCGTCGGGTACGACACGCGCGATGCACGCGGCGTCGCCCGCGCACTTCAAGAGAGGCGCGCGGAGGTCGTCGTCGGCGAACGTGGTGGCGAGCGAGGGGACGAAGTCGAACGTCGCGCGCAGGTCGATCGGCGCGTCCACATCGATGCGCTCGAGGACGGCGAGTGTCGGCACGCCGGTCGTACTCGACGCGAGGAGCAGCGCGAACGCAGCAATCGACACGACGATGTCATGCTGCCTGGTGACCGTCGTAGCGTCTATGTACGGTGGAGCTTCGGCGACGCGCAGATCGATGGACGATCGGACCGAATCGACCTTCGGGTCGTACGTACTCTACGAGCGGATCGGCGCCGGGGGCATGGCCGAGGCGTACGTCGCTTCGCGCCTCGGAGCGCCGGATTACTGCGTCGTCAAGCTGGTACGCGACGCGACGAGCGAGGTGGCGCGTCAGCGCATGCGCCGCGAGGCGAGCGCGGGCATCTACCTCGCGCACGAGAACCTGGTCCGCACGCTCGACGCGGGGACGGTTTCGGGGACGTTTTTCGTCGCGGTCGAACTGATCATCGGCGTGGATCTGACGCGCTGGCTCGCCGAGCGGGGCCCACTCCCCGTCCCGGTGGTCGCTTCGGTGCTCGCGCAGGCGCTCGCCGGCCTCGAGTACGCGCACGGAGCGGAGGGCCCGGACGGCGCGCCGCTCAATCTCGTCCACCGCGATCTGTCGCCCGCGAACCTCATGGTGGCCGAGGACGGGTGCGTGAAGATCATCGACTTCGGTCTGGTCCGGGCGGACGTCGGCGACGCGCGCACGCGACCGGGGATGGTGATGGGCACGCTGGGCTACGTGTCGCCCGAGCAGGCGGTCTCCGATCCCGTCGACGCGCGGAGCGATCTCTATTCGCTCTCGGCCGTCGCCTACGAGCTCCTCACCGGCGCGCCGGTGGCGCGCGGCCAAGACGCGAATGCGATTCTGCGGTCGGTCCTGAGCGAGGTGCCGCCTCCGATCCGGTCCGTGCGCGCCGAGGTCCCGGCCGCGCTCGCCGAGGCGATCGAGCGGGGGCTCGCGAAGGCTCCGAAGGATCGTCACGCCGACGCGCGCGCGTACCTCGATGCGATCCACTCAGTGGAACGGTCGGACAGGGCGGAGATCGGTCGACTCTTACGTGAAGACTTCCCGAGCCTCGCGGAGCGCCGCGCGAAGTGGGCGCGGAGCTCGGAGGGGCCGCAGGAGCCGACCCGGACCGCGCCGAGGCCGGAGGCGCCGGGCCGCCGCTACGGGGGCTGGGCGATCGGGATCGGGCTCGCGGTGGTCGTGGCGTTGGGCGTCGTCCTCCTGCGCGCCCCGGATCGCGAGATCGCGCCGCCGCGCACCGCGCCGACGCCGGCGCCGAGGGCGATCGCGCCCCGCGTCGCGCCGCGTGAAGTGGAGGCCCCATCGCCAGAGCCGCCACCGCCGCCTCGGACCGAGCCCCCGCCGCGTCGTCGCGCGCGGCCCGCGCGTCGCGCCCGGCCCGAACCGACGGTCGTCGCGCCGCCGAACCCGAAGGCGGAGCCGAAGCGGGCGCCGACCGCGGCCGAGCTCACCGCGCGGTTCGAGCGCGTCGTCGCCCGCGCGGAGCGGCTCGAGGCCTCGGAGTCGGTGCAGCGCTTTCGCGCCGAGCTCACGTTCGTGCGGGCCTCCGGGGTCCTCACGGAGGACGTCGTCGCGCGCTTGCAGGCGAGGCTCGCCCAACTGGAGCGCGCCGCGCGCTGAGCGGCGGGCCGAAGCCGCGCGCCGCGGTCGTTCGAGTTTTTCGAACGACCTATCCCGATCGTTGTCGGTAACCGCCGCCGTGACCCCGGCGTACGTCCGGATGCGCAGGCACCCGAGGGGGGCTCCGCGCCAATACATCTACGCACGAAGGCGGCATATCGACATGAAACTCCAGACTCCCATCACGCTCACGCTCTCTTCCATCCTCGCGATCGGGCTCGTTGCCTGCGGCGGCTCCGAGGACGGCGACGACGGCAACAACAACAACACGACCGACATCCCGCAGACCGTGGTCCGCTCGGCCGGTCTGACGAACATCGACGGCACGCCGTCCGCGACGGGCTCCGTCTCGATTCGCACCGACGCGGCCGGCAAGCGCTACGTCTACCTCGGCAAGGACTTCGTCCAGGCGATGGGCCCGGGGGACACCGAGCTGCGCCTCGCGAAGGGTAGCAACAACGTCGCGGATCAGCAGGCCGCGGACGGCGCGAGCGTTTCGCCCGCGATCGGCATCATCCCGAACGGCGCGAGTGGCGACTTCCTCTTCGACATCCCCGCCGGCGTGGACGACGCGTCGTTCGGCTTCGTCATCGTCTGGTGCCCGACGGCCGGCGTGAACTTCGGCGTGGGGAGCTTCGGCGAGGCGGGCAACCGTCAGTGGTCGGCGACGCTCACGAACGTGGACGGCACGCCCTCGGCGACCGGCATGGTCACGATCACCGAGACCGGCGTCGGTTCGTTCAAGCTCGAGCTCGGCTCGGACTTCTCGCAGGACATGGGCCCCGGCGACACCGAGATCCGCATTGCGGTCGGCAACAGCAACGTCGCGGACCAGATCGCGGCCGACGACTCCAGCGTCAGCGCCGCGCTCGGCATCGTGCCGAACGGTTCGAGCGGCGCGATGTCGTTCGACTTCACGGGCGCCGAGCCCTCGGACTTCGGCTACGTGATCATCTGGTGCCCGACGGCCGGCGTGAACTTCGGCCTGGGCGCGCTCGCCGCCGTGAACAACTGATTCGACGACCCCTCGCAAAGGACCCCGAAGGAGCCTCCCCATGTACCCCCGGCACGCGCTGACGATCGGTATCGCGACCCTCGTGGTCATCGGCGCGTCGGCGCGTGCCGAGGCGTACAGCGGCTTCACGAAGGGCCGAGGCGAGGTCTATGTGAAGGTCGCGTTCAGCACCTTCACGTCGAACGACTTCTACGACTTGTCCGGGCGCCTCAACGACCGCGGACAAGACTTCACGCAGCGCAACCTCGGCATCTACGCCGAGTACGGAATCCTCGACGAGCTCACGGTCTCGGCGAACGTCCCGGCGCTGCGTATCAACTCCTACGCGAACACGAACTCCGCGCTCGGCGTCGGCGACATCCAGCTCGCGCTCAAGTACGGCGTTCGGTTGTTCGGCTTCCACCTCTCCGCGAGCGTCATGCCCGAGCTCCCGCTCGGTGACTCCGACGCGACGGTGCAGACCGACAGCGGCCTCAACCTCGTCCTCCCCACGGGCGACGGTGAGTTCAACGTGTGGACGCAGCTCGCGTTGTCGCGGCCCTTCTCGATCTCCGCGTTGAAGTGGATGGACGGTTGGGCCTCGGTCGGCGTCGGGTACAACGTGCGCACGAAGGGCTACGCGAACCAGGTCGGCTTCGGAGGCGAGGTCGGTCTGCGCTTGTTCGAGCTCGCGTATCTGCAAGGCCGCTTGCGCGGACAGATCGTCCCCTCCGACGATCTCGACACCGCGTCCGGCTTCATCTACGGCGAGGGCACCGAGTACCTCACGGTCGGCGCGGGCGTCGCCGTAGTGGTCCCCGAGACGCCCCTGCTCGGCACGTTCGACTTCGAGGTCCCCGTCGCCGGCCAGATGAACCTCTACTCCGGTCCGGTGTTCATCGCGGGCATCGCGCTGGCCGCCGGTTGATCGACGCGCGTCAGGGCGCGGTGATCACGATATAGGCCCCGCCGCGACCCCGCGGCTCCACGCGCTTCACGGCGACGATCTGCGAGAGCTCGTCCTGGATCGCGTCGGCGTCGCCCACCACGATGAACGTCGGCGCCACGGCGAAGTACTTCTTCGCGGCCGCCTCGACGTCCTGCGCGGTGACCTCCTCGGACTTCGACGCCTGGGCCTCGATCCAAGCGGCGTCGCGCCGCGCGCAGAACGCACGTCCGACGAAGGTGATCGCGTCGACGCGCGTCGACAGCTCGAGCGAGCGCCGGTACGCGGCGCGCGCGGCCTCCAGTTCGTCCGGCGACACCCGCTCCGTCTTGAGCCGATCGAGTTGGCGCATCAACGCAGCGATGGCCGCGGGCACGCCTTCGATCTCCATCTGCGTCGTCAGCACCAATTGGCCGGCGTGGGGTCGGGCTTCGTAGGCGCTCGGCGCGCCGTACGTGAGGCCGAGCTCGTGTCGCAGGCTGACTTGCGTGCGCGAGACGAGGGAGCCGCCGAGGACGTGGTTGAGCAGCACGACGGCGTTCATGTCGTCCTCGCCGAACGCCGCGGTGGGGATCGCGAGGTAGATCGTGCCGAGGTCGCCCTCGCGGTGGACGAGCTGCGCCGCGGGCGCCGATGGCTCCGCGGAAGTGGGGCTGTCGCCGAGAGCGCCGGGGTCTCCTTCGCCGCGCGCCCAGTCGCCGAAGGCACGCTCGACCCAGGGGAGCGCGACCGTCGCCGTCACGGCGCCGACGAGCACCAACGCGCTCTCTTCGGGGCGGTACACCTGGGCGTGGTACGTCGCGACGACGTCGCTGGAGATCCCGAACGAAGAGTTCGCGATGTCGTCTCGCGACCGGCCCCAGGGGTGTACGGGGCCGAAGCGCGCGCGGTCGCTCGCGGTCCGGGCTTGCACGATTGGATCGCCGAGAAACTCGAGCTCGAGGTCCTGGATGAAGTGGTTCCTCACGCGGTGGACGGCGGGGGCATCGAAGGCCGGCCGCCGGACGATCTTCGCGAGGGTGCGCACGGCGGTCCGCGTGCCGCGCTCCGGGACGGTGACGCCTACGTAGGTGCCGCTGCGGGTCGCGAAGGCGAACGGGCGGAGCCCGCCGATGCGCACGTTCGTGAGGATCTCGTCCTTGGAGACGATCGTGCCCTCGAGCAGCGACGACGCCGTGATCGTGGCGAGCGCGGCTTGGCGACCGGGCTCGTCCTCGCGCGCGATTCGATTCACGTAGGCGAGCGTCACGAGGTCGACGCCGGGTTGTTCGACGACGAGCAACGTGAACCCGTTCGCGAGCCGGTGCTCCGAGACCGACGATCGCGTGTCCCGCGCGGAAGCCTCGACGGGCGCGGGCGCCTCGGCTCGGAACGGCGCGTCGGGCGTACGCGTGAACGGCTGGACGGGCGGAGGGAGCGGCGCGCGGCACGCCGAGACCGCGAGCGCCGACAGGGCGACGACGACGAGGCCCTTCATCGCGAGCGCCCCATTCGTCGCTTCTGCCCCTTCGGACCGGCGATCACTTCGATGTCGTCGATCTCGCCGTACCGCGCCGCGTACCGGTGGAAGCGCACCTCGGCGATCAGCGTGTTGTACAGATTGACCCACCGGTGGAGCGGCGCGAGCTGGCGCGCATCGAACGCCGCGAGGGCTTCGATCGCCTCCTCCGGCGCGATCTGATCCGCCGCCAAAGCGTGCGCTCTCGACAGCGGTTCCTCGCGCGCGGTGAGGTACTGCGTCTCGATCCCCATTGCGAGGGGGTACCACTCGGGCTTCGTCACGCCGTCGCGTTCGAGCTCCAACAGCGCGGAGCGCACCTTCGCTTCGATCGCGGCGAACGCCTCGTCCTCGGTCGGGATGGCGACGAGCGTGATCTCGGAGTGTGCGTCGCGGTGACGGACGCCGACCTCCGACGCGCGCACGAGATCTTCGAGGTCGCCTTCGAGGCGCGCGTCGAGCACGGCGGCGAAGACTTCGGTCGCGACGCGCCGCCGCGCGTCGCTCCTCGGGACGTGCCAGGTCATCATCCAGATCGGGATCGGGAGTCGCGCGAGGATCTTCACGCGGCGCGCGTTGTCGAAGAGGACGGCGGGAGCTGGCGCGCGCGGTCGTCGACCCCTCGGCGCGACGATGGGGCCGAAGTACCGCTCGACCTCCGCCCGCGCGGCGGCGGGATCGAAGCGCCCCGTGACGACCAGCGTCGCGTTGTCGGGGCGGTAGTGCTGCTGGAAGAACCACCGCGCGTGGTCGAGCTCGAGGTCGTCCACGGCGTCGTCGTCGGCGCGGTGGTCGCGTCGATACGGGTGGCCTTCGGGGTAGCGAATCGACGCGAGGAGCTCGGCGAACTCCCCGAGGCTGGCCCCGCGCTCGTCGGATTCGTGCCGGACGATCTGCTTCACGTGCTCCAACGTCTCGGCGTCGAAGGTCTCGAGCGCGAACGCCATGCGGTCGCTCTCGACCCACAGCGGGAGCGCGAGCTCGGACGCGGGGACCGTGCTGAAGTAGAGCGTGGCTTCTGGCGTGGTGAAGGCGTTGTGATCGCCGCCGACGCGGACGACGTGTTGTGTGCCAGCGAGGCCAGGGAGGTGCCGCGTGCCGCGGTGGACGAGGTGCTCGACCACGTGCGCGAGCCCGGCGTAGCCTTCCGGATCCTGCGCATGGCCCGCTTCGTAGCGGAGGAGCACTGTCACTTGGGTGCCGTGCGCTTCGGGCGCGAGCACGACGCGCAGTCCGTTGTCGAGTGCGAAGTCCTCGGGGGCCGCGCTACACGCGAGCGCGACGACGAGCGCCGGGATCATCGCGCGGGAGCATACACGCCGATCGCGCCCCGGTGCGCGATGCGCTCGAAGAAGTGCGCGAGCACGAGCTCGGCCGGCTTGTCTCGCGGTGAGTACGTGCGGTCGAGCGGACCGCCGGGTCCGAACCACGTCCAGAAGTACGCGCCGCGGATCGTGGGCGTCGCGAGGATCGCGTCGGTGGCGGCTTCGTACGCGAGGCGTTGCGCTTCGAGATCGATCGGGGCGCCGACCGTCTGATCCCAAGGACAGGTCGCCGCGCCGGAGAGCGAAGGGTAGCCGACCTCGAACAACACCACGGGGCGGTCAACGCGCGCGGCGAACGCTTCGATCTCGGCGATCGCGCGGCGCCACCCTCCGCGGAGGGTCGCGAGGTCGGCGTCGATCCGATCCGTCAGCGCGAAGTAGGCGCTGATGCCGGCGACATCGACGAACGCGAAGGGGCCGACGCGATCGAGCGCGTCGTGATTGGCGACGTACGCGACGCGACCGGAGAACTCGGCGCGGACGGCGGCGGCCACGCGTCGCCACGCCTCGACGTCGCCCTGCAGCGAGGTGAGCTCGCTCCCGATCACGAGGGTGTCGACGCCCTCGCGTCGCGCGAGGCGGGCGTAGTGGACGATCACCTCGGTGTACCGCGCCCACCACGCGGCGCGATCGCGCGGGGCGAGCTTGCCGCGCCACGCGTCGTCCGGGCCTTCGGCCACGACCACGAACGGCATGAGCGCGACGGTGAGGCCTTCGCGGTGCGCGGCGCGGATCGTGTCGACGAGCGCCGGGTCCGAGATCGTCTCCTCGGTGCGGTCGAGGTCGCTCGACTCGAGGTCGCGCGTGGTCCAGGGCACGGGGAGCAGCGTCGCGTTCGCGCCGAGCGAATGAATTTCGCGGAGCGCTTGGTCGGTATCGAAGGAAATCCGTTCGGCCGCGGGCGGGTGCAGCCCCACCGCCACGCCCCACGGCGCGGCGACCAGCGCCAAGAGCAACGCGTTCACCGACCGACCTGCGTGGTGGCGCGGAGCTTCTCGAGGTGACGCACGCCGTCCGCGATCGCGGCGTGGAGCGCGCGCCGGATCGCGGCGGGGTCACGACCGGCGGTATCGATCGACACGCACCTCAGGCGCCGGTGGATCCGGCAGACGTCCTGCTCCCACCAGCTGTCGAGCGCGTCGAGCGCGGCGCGGCCCTCGGGGGTGGCGTCGACCAGCGGGTGGAACTGCACGATCACGGCCACGGTCGCGGCGCGGTGGGCGCGGATCGCGAGCTGAGCGAGCGCTTCCTCCGCGCGCTGTGCTTCGAGCTCACCGCGCGCGATGGGATCCGCGTCGATCCCGAACACCACGATCCCCGGGTGCAGCGCGAGCACGCGCTCGATATTCGCGACCGAGTCCGCGAGCGACGCGGAGCGCACCGCCTCCATCCCCCAGCGCACGCCGTCCGGCGGGGGCGCGTCTGCGAGCATCGCCACGGGCCCCGAACCCGCCACCTCCACGCGGAGTCGACCATCCTTGCGGAGCTCGTTGAGGCTGATCCCGATCGCGGGGATGAAGGCCAGCCACACCGGCCACGGAACCTTGGCGAGGAGCGCTCGAGCGTTCACGAATCGATTTTGATCGTAGCAGAACCGAACCTGGAGGAAATTCGCGACGAGATTCCGCCCACCCTGGTATCGAGGGGCGATGCGCCGCCTCTCCCTCGCGCTCGTCGCCGCGCTCGCCGCGTGCGGCGGCACCGAACCGACCTCGAATCCGGACCCCAACCCGAACCCGAATCCCAACCCGAACCCCGGCACCGCGGTGCTCGAGATCGGGAAGGGCGCCGCCGCCTTCGAGGCGCTCGCGGAGGACGAGGAGATCGAGATCGTGATGGCGCCGCAGACCAACGGCGGCTTCGGGATCGGCCAGCACGTCGACTTCGCCGTCCGCGCCAAGGGGATCGAGCCGCAGGGCATCCAGGTCCACCTCGTGCTCCGCGACGCGAGCGAGACGTACTCGGAGGTCACGCAGCAGTTGAACCTGGTGGCGGACGGCGACTGGTGGATCACCGCCGGATTCCGCGCGGTCCTCGACAGCTGCGGCGACATCGCCGACAAGCCGCTCACGGTCGAAGTCGACGTGAAGGACTCGGCCGGCGTGAAGGTGATGGCCGCGAAGGCGATCCGCGGCCCGTTCGCGTGCCCGCGTCAGCCGGGCTGAAGCCGCCTCAGAAGTCGAGGCCGAGCTTCGGGTAGTCGGCGAGCATCTGCACTTCGCCCTGCACCGAGACGTTCACGACGTACACGAGGAGCCGCAGACCGAACGTGAGCTTGTGGTTCACGCGCGAGGTCAGGCCCATCTCCTCGAACACGAAGTTCTGCTGCGGGTCCGCCTCGTCGATCGGGGTCGGATCGATCACGCGCGACGTCGCGGCGATCATGATGATCGACCACCCGACGTACGGCGCGAGGTTGATCATCCCGAACAGCCCGAAGCTCTTCGAGAGCACGGCGTCCAACGCGACGGTCGTCAGGAGCAGGTCGCGGTTGCCGACCATGTGGTTGACGGCGCCGCGCAGGGAGAGGTCCGGGACGTACTCGTAGCCCTCCTGCAGGGCCCACCGCACCTCCATGCCCGGCGCGAACAGCTCGCTGTCGACCAGCCACATGAAGTTGACGCCGAGCTCGAACGAGAACGGCAGGCCCTTGCGGACGTCGAGTTGGAGCGTCTGCAGGAACCCGGGCGCCGCGGTGTTGCGCTGGCCGCGGTCGGTGAGTTCCCAGTAGTTCTGATCGTTCGACACGAACGACCCGCTCCACATCGCGCTCACGTGGAAGCCCGCGTGGCCGAGGGTCTCGGCGGGCGACGCGAGGCGGGGGGCGAGGACGAAGCCGAGCTGCGTAGCGAAGTCGTTGAACCGCCCTTGGTTCACGGCGCAGCTCCCGCTCGAGCAGTCGTACAGGATCCCGCTGCCGCTCTTGTCGACGCGGTTGAGACGGAAGTCGAAGTCTCCCGCCCACGCCGCGGAGGGGCTGAGTGCCAGGCACACGGCCGCCGTCTGGACCCACCGCACGACACTCGTGGTCGCCCGGGACCGAAATCCTGTCAAGTTACCCGATCTTCGAGCGCACACTCCCCGCGAGGCGGCCCCGCGTTCTCCCTCGTGGGGCCGCGTATGCGGTTTGACCGGCGGAGCGGATGGGGCGAGCGTCCCCGGTCATGCGGGTGCTGGTCACCGGAGCCGCCGGTTTCATCGGGTCCTCCGTCTCGTGTGCGCTCCTGCGCCGCGGCGACGAGGTCATGGGCCTCGACAACTTCAACGACTTCTACGACCCCGCGATCAAGGAGGCGAACGTCGCCGAGATCGAAGAGGCCGCCGCCGAACCGGGCGCCGGTCACTTCCGCCTCATCCGCGCGAACCTCGTCCGCGATCAGGCCGCGATGCGCGCGATCTTCGAACAGGAGGACACGCGCCCCGACACCATCCTCCACCTCGCCGCGTGGGCCGGCGTTCGGCCGTCGATCGCCCAGCCGATGATCTATCAGGAGACCAACGTCGAAGGGACGATGCGCCTCCTCGAGCTCGCGCGAGAGTTCGGAGTGAAGCCCTTCGTCTTCGCGTCGAGCTCCTCTGTGTATGGGGCGCGCCGCGACGCGCCGTTCTCGGAGGACGATCGCGTCGACGATCCGATCAGCCCCTACGCCGCGACCAAGAAGGCCGGCGAGCTGATCGGCTACACCTATCACCACCTCCAC
>JAUHYN010000984.1 GCA_030426505.1 bacterium
CCGGTGAGCATCGGCGGCAACAACACCGCGAACGTGATGCCGTCGTTGGGCATGGCGTCGCACGTGTTCGCGGGGGTGCAAGCTGGCTTGCACACGATCTGTGTCGCCGTGCCGGGCGGGCTCGGCGTGGACGAAGGAGAGTCATGTATCGACATCGCCGTTGTGCCCTGATCTTCGCGGTCGCATCCGTCGCCGCCGCGTCGTCGGCCGAGGCACAGGACGTCGAACGCGTCGGCATCGTCGTGTCGCTCACGGTGAACGTGAGCCGCGATGACGCGAACCAGATCTCCGACGATCTCGCGGACGCTCTCGAGAAGGAGCTCTACGTCGACGTCATCTCCGGCGCGGAGACCGAGCGTCGCCTCCCGACCGGGGGCCTCGACGAGGAGTGCATCGCCAAGCCCGCGTGCCTGAAAGATCTCGGCGCGCGCCTCGAGGCGCAGCAGCTGTTGATGCTCGTCGTGCTCAAGGTCGGCGAGGCGCTGCAGATCGACACCACCTGGGTCGACGCCAACTCGAACAAGACCATCCCGCGCGACGCGATCCGGCTCGAAGGCGGGACCGAACGCGAACTCGTCTTCCGCCGCGCGGCGCCCGGCCTGCTCCCCGGCGTGGCGCGCCGCCCGCCCGAGCTCGTCGAGGGGCCCCCGAAGGGCGAGGACGGCGACACGACCGTCGAGGTCGTCGCGACGCCGGAGCGCGATCTGACGCCGGTGTTCGCCGCCGGCGGTGTCGGCGCGGCGCTCTTGATCGGGGGCGTCGTGGCGGGCGTGTCGGCGTCCGCCGACCAATCGGCGCTCGAAGACGACATGTGCGACCGGATGGTTTGTGATCCGTCGCGGGTCGACGCGATGGAGACCAAGGCACTGGTGGCCGATCTCCTCTACACGGGCGCCCTCGTCTCGGCCGGCGTCGCCGTCGTACTCTTCGTGTTGACGGGCGACGAGGCCGCCGAGCCGTCCGTCGAGGTCGCGCCGACGCGGGACGGCGTTCGCGCGACCTGGGGAGTCCGATTCTGAGCTACGAAGTCCAGGACACCGCCGATCTCGATCCCGTCGCGCCGCCGCGTCGCGTGTGCGAGCGGTGCTGCGCGGTCTATCGTACGGCGTACACCCGCTGCCCGCTCGACGGCGGTCACCTCGTGTACCGCAGCGACGACCCGCTGATCGGCGGCACGCTCGGCGAGCGCTACGTGATCCTCGAGTGCGTGGGTGAGGGCGCGATGGGTCGCGTCTACCGCGCGCGCCACAACCGCGTGTCGCGCATGTTCGCGGTGAAGGTGCTGTTCGGTGACCTCGCCGCCAACGAGCAGATGCGCGCGCGCTTCGCTCGTGAGGCGGAGGCCGCGAGTCGGCTCTCGCACCCCAACGTCGTGTCGGTCGTCGACTTCGGCGAGACGGAGGCCGGGCTCCTCTACATCGCGATGGACTTCATCGAGGGCCAGACGCTCGGCCAGATCGTGCGCGACGAGGGCCGCCTCGAAGAGCCCGTGGTGCGAAGCCTCGGCGTCGACATCCTGCACGGCCTCGCGCACGCGCACGAGCGCGGCCTGGTCCACCGAGACCTCAAGCCCGAGAACATCATCGTCGTGAAGCAGGGCGCGCGCGACGTGCCCAAGATCGTCGACTTCGGCGTCGCGTTCCTCAACGAAGGCGACCGCGCGGAGAAGCGTGACTCGCGGCTCACGCAGTCGGGGTGCATCGTGGGCACGCCGTCGTTCATGGCGCCCGAGCAGGCGCTCGGCGAGTCGGTGGGGCCCCCCGCGGACCTCTTCAGCTTCGGCGTGTGTTTGTACTACGCGCTCGCGGGTCGCGCGCCGTTCGAGGGCGAGGCCGTCACGGTGCTGCAGCGCTTGATGTGCGATCCGATCCCGCGGGTCGAGGACCGGACGCCGGAGGCGACGGTGTCGCCCGCGATGCAGGCGGTGTTGGATCGCCTCACCGAGCGCATGGTCGCGGACCGCTTCCAGTCCTGCGAAGAGGCGATCGCGGCGCTCGAGCAGCTCGACTCGAACACCCTCACGCCGGTCGTCACCGGACCGCAGAGCACCGGCACGCGCGAAGCCGTTCGTCGGGGACCGGGGCCGGCGCTCGTCGCGCTCGGCGCGGTCTCGCTGCTCGGTTTCGCGGTCGCGGGCTACGTGACGTTCGCTGCGGAGTCGCCGTCGAGTGTGGAGCTCGTCGAGCTCAGCGAGGACGAGGATCTCCCGCTCGTCGCGCCGCGGACGCGACAGGAGGTGCCGACACCGGCGCCGATCGAGCCCGTCGATGCCGAGGACGCATCGCTCGAGGGCGCCGACGCGCCCGCGATCCTCGGTGAAGCGACGGCGGACGAGGCGAAGACCGACGACCCCGCCGACGCGCCGCCGACCGAGGTCGCCGAGGCGGCTGCGCCTCCGCGACGCAAGGCGAAGCGGCTGCGCGTCGTGGACCGACCGACCGCGCGCGCGGAGGTCGACAGCGCGCCCGAAGAGGCCGCGCCGCCGAAGCCGCCGTCGCCGAAGCGGACCGAGACGCCGCCGATCTCCGCCGCGCCGGTCCCCGCGGCCGATGACGCGGTCCCGCCCGTCCGGGAGCTGAGGACGCGGTATCTGACGGTCGGCCAGGCCCTCGAGGCCCTCGGCGCGGCGCGCGGAGACGACGTCGCGGCGCCTCTGCGCGCGCGCTACTTCAAGATCCCGTATGCGACCGCGCAGCGTGTACCGTCGGTCCGGCGCGACGTCGTGCAGGCGCTCGTCCAGCTCGAGCGCGAGATCGCCGCCCAGCGGTGAAACGACATTAGGCGTTGCGCTTCGGTGGGACGGCAGCGAAGACAGGCCCGATGACACGCATCGGGGACGTCGACCTCCACCTCTTCAACGAGGGGACGCACGCGCGGTTGTACGAGAAGCTCGGCGCGCACGTCGGGTCGCACGAGGGCTTGGACGGGACCCACTTCGCGGTCTGGGCGCCGAACGCCGAGCGCGTCTCGGTGATCGGGGACTTCAACGGCTGGCGCTTCGGCGCCGCCCGGATGGCGCCCGTGGGGAGCTCCGGCATCTGGTCCGCGTTCGTCCCGGGCGTGGGCGTGGGCGCGACGTACAAGTACGGGATCGAGTCGCGCGTCGCGGGGTACCGAGTCGAGAAGGCCGACCCGTTCGGCTTCGCCGCGGAGGTCCCGCCGAAGACGGCGTCGGTCGTCGCGGAGGATCAACACAAGTGGGCCGACGAGGCGTGGATGAACGCGCGCGCCCGGCAGGCGCCGCTGTCCGCGCCGATGTCGATCTACGAGGTCCACCTCGGGTCGTGGATGCGCGTGGTGGAGGAGGGCAACCGCTCACTCGGCTACCGCGAAGCGGCGCCTCGCCTCGCGCAGCACGTCAAAGAGCTCGGCTTCACGCACGTGGAGCTGCTCCCGGTGATGGAGCACCCGTTCTACGGCTCGTGGGGCTACCAGACCTGCGGCTATTTCGCGCCGACGTCGCGCAACGGCTCGCCGGACGACCTGCGGTGGTTCGTCGACTACCTCCACCAGCAGGGCATCGGCGTGATCCTCGACTGGGTGCCCTCGCACTTCCCGACCGACGAACACGGCCTCGCGTTCTTCGACGGGACGCACCTCTTCGAACACGCCGACCCGCGGCAAGGTTTCCACCCCGACTGGAAGAGCG
>JAUHYN010000985.1 GCA_030426505.1 bacterium
GCCAGTCCATGCCCTGCGGCAGCGGGAAGCCGACCGCCTGGGCGCCCATCGACATCCCGAAGATGCCCACGGTCTTGCCGACGACGAGCGCGATGAGGACCGCCCAGCTCGCCCACCTCTCCGGCGCGTACCTGATGGCGCTGCGTCACTACGACGTCGCGATCGCCTCGGCCGCAGCGCGTTTCGAAGCGCACGACGCTGGCATGTACCGGATGCGTCGCGCCGTCACGCTCGCGGCGCTCGGTCGCTACGGCGAGGCGCTCGACGAGATCGACGATGTCGAGGTCCGACGCGCCGAGCCCTACGCCCGATCGATGGTCCCGGACGAGGCGTGGATCCGCTCGGGCGCGATGGCCGTCGGGTTGCTCGACCCCGACTACGCTTCGCTCGTCGACGCGCACGCATGGGCGCGCAAGGGAGCCTACGCTTCGAAGCGCTTCGAGGTCGCCGCGAACCAGACCGCGCGCGAAGCGGCGCTCTACCTCGCGCTCGGACGGATCGCCGACGCTCGATCTCTGTTGGATTCACTCGACGCACTCGAAGACAAGATCCCCGGTCACGCGCGCGCGTTCGTCGAGCTCCTCCGTGCGCGCGTCGCGCTCCTCGAGGGGCGCACCGCCGTCGCCCGCCAACGCCTCGCCCCGATGGCCGCACCGGACCGCCCGGCGACCACGGATCGCTGCGCCGCGATCCAGCTCCTCGGCGAAGCCGCGCAGGCCGAAGACGACCTGAAGACTGCGTTGGTGCGCTACCGCGAAGCGGTGGCGTGCCTCGCCGAGTTGGACCGCCGCCTCGTCGACGTAGGCGATCGCGCGCAATGGCTCCACGCGCACGGCGGCCCCGAGGCGCGAATGGCGCGCGCGCTCGCCCAAGCGGGGCGCGCGAGTGAAGCCTTCCGCGTCCTCGACGGCGCGCGCGCTGGCGTCCTCGAACAACGCATCGACGCCCTCGCCGTCGACCGCGACCACGAGGCCTGGCTCGCCTACCAGACCGTGCGGCGCGCCGAGGAGAACGCGCGCTACAAGGGGTGCGACCACAAGCCGACGAAGGCGTCGCGCGCGAAGTGCAAGAAGCACCTCGCGGGCCTCACGAAAGCGACGCGCGCGGCGTTCGCGGCGTTCCAGGCGAAGGTCCCTCCTCGCGAGGCGACGCAACGCGACGCGGCCTGGCTCGCCCGCATCCAACGTGCGCTCGGCGCGGAGCGCGGCCTGTTGTTGGTGAGCGGACACGGCGACGACGTCCTGAACCTCCTCGTCGACGCGCGCGGCGTCGTGTCGAGCACCGCGAGTGATCCGCTCGCGCCGTGGGCGGCTCGACTCGACGCGCTCGAGCACCTGTTCGTCGTCCCCGACTGGCACCCGAAGTCGTTCGACCCGTTCCTCGCGGCGCCGGAGCGTTCGACCAGCTTCCTCCCGCACGCCGACGTCCTCCTGAGGCCCACGCGCGAACACGAGGGCGGCCCGATCGTGATCGCGGATCCCGACGGTTCGTTGCCGCGCTCCGCCGAGGAGGGGGCGTGGGTCGCCGACGCGCTCGACGCGAAGGCAAGCGCGAAGGCGCACCGCGACGCCTGGCTGGAGGCGCTCCGGACCGCATCGATCCTCCACTACGCAGGCCACGCGATCGGGGTCCGCGGAGATCCGTGGAGCGTCCGGCTCCGCCTCGCCGGCGGCGAGCACCTCGAGATCCTCGACTTCCTCGGCGAGCGTGAGCTCCCCCGCCTCGTCGTCCTCAACGGCTGCGCGACCGGGCCCGACGCCCGCGCGGGCGGCGGCGGCCTCCCCGCGGCGCTCGTTCACCGCGGCGTCCACTACGTGGTCGCGACGTCGACCGAGACGGCCGACGGTGCATCGACCGCATTCATGAAGGAGTTCTATCGCGCGAAGGCCCACGTCGATCCGGCGGCCGCGTTCCGCGTCGCCGTGGCCGCGAGCCGCGAGCGCCGAGACGACGCCTGGCGCACGCTCCGCCTGTGGGGGCATTGAGCGCCCGCACGCGTTTGGGGCGCGCTGTTGCGCGGTGCTAGCTTGCTCGACCGTGCTCGCGCTGTCGTTCGCCCTCGCCCTCACCGCCTCGCCGCCCCCGGACGCGATCAACGCGGTGCTCGGCGATCGCTCGTGGGTCGAAGCCCACGGCGCTCGACCGGCCGACGCCCCGAGCGAAGCGCGCATCGCGACGCACCTCGCCTACGTCGAGCGCCTCCTCCGTGCGGCGCCGATCGATCGCCTCGGTCCGTCACAGCGTTCGCGCCGCCGTGCGCTCCTCGACGTCCTCGCCGACTACCGCGCGCGTGGCGTCTTCCCGCGCCGCACTGACGACACGTACGTCGGTCGTCGCCCCCGCTTCATCGACGACCGCGGCGTCCACTGCGCGGTCGGGCACCTCGTCACCGCGTCCGGTCACGCCGCGCTCGCCGCCGAGATCGACGCGCGATACGAGTACGCCTACGTCGCCGAGATGGAGGCGCCGGCGTTGGTGGAGTGGGCGTCCGAGCACGGCTTCACGCTCGACGAGCTCGCGATGATCCAACCCGGCTACTCGGCGGTCCCCACCGCCGAATCCACGCGCGCCGCGCTGTTCTCGAGCGCGGACGCGATCACGCTCGCGTGCGCCGCGAAGTTCCGGCCCCCGAGCCACGTCACTGTCCAGGTCCGCGGGATGCCGGACGGGAGCGCGTACGTGGGGACGGAGAGCTTCGATCCGTTCGCGCTCTGCTTCGTCGAACACGCGACGAAGATCGAGCGCGGAGGCGGCGCGTACGACGACGAGATTCAGACCTACGCGTTCGACACGCGCATCCCCATCCGCTCGCCACAGCGCATCCTCGACGAGCGCGTGGCCCGGATTCGCCTCGGCTCACACGACACCTCCTGCACACCGAGCCCGGGGCCCCTCGCCGCCTCCGCGCGCTTCGAGATCCGCGTGGGCGACGAGGGGGTGCGGGCCACGGTCACGACGACCCCCTCGAACCCCGTGGTCGCGAAGTGCCTCGAGCGGTACCTCCAGCGCGCCCTCGCGTCGTTCGGCCCCGGGGCGTGGCGCCTCCGCGCGACCGGCGAACGCGCGATCGCGCCGCGCGTGTCGCCGCGCCGCTTCGCACAGGAGGTCGAGAACGAAGCGAAGCACGTCGCGACCGATTGCACCGACGCGAGCGAGCCCTTCTCGGTGCGGATCGACGTCGAGGCCTCGGCCACGCGCAACGCATTCGAGATCGAGATCCACAGCGAGGACGTCGCGTTCGTGAAGTGCCTCCGCGCCGAGCTCGAGGGGCGCCTGAGGCACCGGGCCACGGTGTACCGCGCGACGCCGGACGGAAAATCCGAGCGCTACTTCCGCATCGACGCGGACGCAAAGGCCTCCGTCACGGTCGAAGTCGAGCCCAAAGCGGCCCGCGACGCGCGCGTCAAGGCGCTGCGCGAGCGCCTCGAGCGTGAGTCGCGGGACATGCTCTGAGCTCGACCCACCGCTCGATTTCTTGCCGCCTCGCCGGGGCGCTGTCATCGTCGTCGAATGCACTTCGTCGCCCCCGAACGCGACGTACGCCTCGCGCTCGTCGGCGGGCGCGGGCACTACGGGCGCGTCATCGACGAAGTCCTCCACGCGGAGGTCAGCGTGTGGGTCGCCACCGCGAACCTGAAGTCGCTGAT
>JAUHYN010000986.1 GCA_030426505.1 bacterium
GGCTGTGCGAACGGCCAGTGCGGCGGAGGCGGCGGCGCCGAGGGCGCCGGTGGTGCCGGCGGCGGCGAAGGCGGCGGGCTCCTCGACCAGCTGATGCAGATGGCGCAGCAGGCGATGGGCGCGGCCGGCGGCGGCGGCGAAGCGGGCGGCGCGGGTGAAGCGGGCGGCGCGGGCGAGGCCGGCGCGGGCGACCCGCAGCAGATCCTCCAGGCCATCCAGCAGGCCGGCTCCGTGGAGGAGTTGATGCAGGTGCTGCAGCAGAACGGGATCCAGAAGCCCGAAGACCTGCAGCAGCTCGGCCCGGACGTCGCGGAGGCCGTCTCGGCCAAGTTCATGGAGCTCTCCGGCCAGGGAGGCGGTGCCGCCGCAGCCTGACCGGGGGAGACAGCGGCGGTCACCGTGCCGGGTGGCCGCCGCTGATCTTCCGTCCTTCCCCTGATACAGATCGCCGGGCCCGTGTCGTCCGGCCGCGAGACCACGCTCATGAAGCTGACCGTCCGGCTCCTCCTCCAGGAGGGGTTCGACGGGCACACGCTCGCGATGCCCATCGCGGGCCTCGACCAGTCTTCGCTCGGGCTCGAGCGCCGCGTCGTCGAAGAACAGCAAGCGTACCTCGAAGCGTTCCTCGCCACCGCGGGCGCCGAGACCCTCGCGCGCTTCTCGATGCCCAACGACATCGAGCTTCTCGAAGTGGAGGTCCTCCTCGAGCGCGAAGATCTCCCGCGCGCGCTTCAGCTCGTCGACCCGCTGGAGTTCGACACCGTCCTCCTCCCCACGCCGAACGGCGACACGTGGGTCGTGATCCCGAACCTCCGCCACACGTTCTACGTGTCCCGCCGCGAAGATCGCCGCGAAGCGATCGAACAGGAGATCCGCCGCATCGCGAGCGCGCGCCTCGTCGACCTCGACACGTACCGCCAACTCCTCCCGCCGAAGACCAGCCGCCTCGAATCGATCGAGGTCGCCGTCGATCGCGAGGACCGCCTCCCCACTGGTCGCTCCGCCGCGCTCAAGAAGCGCCTCATCGAGCGCAACAAGAAGCGCGACGCGAAGCGCGTCCTCGACTCCGTCGCGATCGCCGTCCACGAGCGCCCCGCCGCCCACGAGGGCCCGCCGGTCGTCGGGCGCGATCGCCTCCTCGACAGCCTCACGCCCCTCCTCACCGGCAAGGCGCGCCTCGACCTCATCCTCTTCGGCGACGAGCTCGTCGGGAAGAGCGCCCTCCTCTACGCGTGGCTCCGCCGACGCCACGCGGAGGGCGAGCAGCCGCTCGTCTACCAGACCTCGGGCGCGCAACTGATCGCCGGCATGAGCGGGCTCGGTCAGTGGCAGGAGCGCGTGCGCCGCGTGATTGAGGCGGCGGAGCAGCTCGACGCCATCCTCTACTTCGACAACCTCCGCGATCTCTTCCACGACCGCGCGTCGGGATCGATCGACATCCCCGGCGCGATGAAGCCGTACCTCGAGGCGGGGCGCGTTCGCGTCGTCGGCGAGATCACGCCGGCGGCATTCTCCACGCTCGAGGATCGCGCGGTCGGCTTCTTCGGGTGCTTCACGCGCCTCAGGATCGATCCGCTCGACGCGAAGACCACGAAGAAGGCGCTCACCGAGCGCGTCACCTACGATCGCGAGGCGACCGCCGACCGCCCCACCCTCACGGACGACGCGATCGACACCGTCCTCGATCTCACCGACCGCTACCTCGTCTACCAGCCGAACCCCGGCAAGGTGATGCGGCTCTACTCCGAGCTCCGCGCGATCTACGAGCGCGACGTCGACGAGCGCGGGCGCCCCCACCCGATCGACGGCGCGCGCGTCCTCGACGCCTTCAGTCGCCAGACCGGCATCCCCGGCTTCCTCCTCCGCGAGGATCGCGCGCTCGAGAAACAGGAGGTCGTCGAGCGCTTCGAGCGACGCATCATCGGCCAGAAGGACGCCGTCGCGCGCGTGGTCGACACGATCTGCGTCGTGAAGGCCGGCCTACAACCGAGCGGTAAGCCGCTCGCGACCTTCCTCTTCATCGGCCCGACCGGCGTCGGCAAGACCGAGCTCGCGCGCACGCTCGCGGACTTCCTGTTCCAGGCCGCGGATCGAATGGTGCGCTTCGACATGAGCGAGTACGCGGACCCGCTCGCGGCACCGACCGCAAGGAGGGCCTCCTCACCCAGAAGATCCGCCAGCAGCCCTTCTCCGTGCTGCTCCTCGACGAGATCGAGAAGGCCCACCCCGCGGTGCTCGACCTCATGCTCCAGGTCTGCGGCGAAGGACGCCTCACGGACGCGCGCGGCAAGACCGCGTACTTCCACAACGCGATCATCATCATGACGAGCAACCTCGGCGCTTCGCACCGCCGCACGACGATCGGCATCGACGCCCCGACCCTCACCGACGAAGCCCACTACCGGCGCGAGGTGCAGCGCTCCTTCCGACCCGAGCTCGTGAACCGCCTCGATCGCATCATCGCCTTCGACGCCCTCACGCAGGAGGAGATCCGCGCCGTCGCGCGCGTCGCGCTCGCGCGCATCACCAAGCGCCGCGGCTTCACCGAGCTGTCGATCGATCTCTCGGTCACCGACGCCGCCCTCGAGCGCCTCGCCGAGGACGGCTACTCCGAGACGTACGGCGCGCGCGCGATCCGCCGCGTGCTGGAGGACGAGCTGGTCGCGCCCATCGCGCGCCTCCTCGCGCGGGCGGGGGCAGACGCCCGCCGCGCACGCGTCGTCGCGAGCCTCGAGTCGGAGCCGCTCCGCGAGGTCCGCCAGGGGAAGCAGAAGCCGCTGCTCTCGACCCAGCGCGGACCGCTCGCGTTGCGCCTGTTCAGCGGGCGCGCGGCCGACGACAACCGCGACCTCACCGGCACGGAGCGCGTCGCCGAGCTCCGGCGCCGCGCGAATCGCTACATGAACCTCGGCTCGGTCCTCGAGGCGAAGGAGCAACTCGCGAACCTCCGCGCGCAACTCAGTCAGACGAATCAGTCCGACGAGGATCGCCGCACCACACAGGAGCGCGCCGAACTCATGCGCGCGCAGCACCGCTACACCGAGGCGGTCGAGTGGGTGGAGCGCTGCATGGAGGATCTGATCGTCGCGGAGGAGCTCGCGGTCGGCGCGCTCTACGCGGGCGGCGACGTGGACGGCGCGATCGAAGAAGCGGAGACCGTCTTCGAGACGCTGTCGTCGCGGCTCGTCTTCCTCCTCCTCGTGGGCGAGGAGCACCGCGACGCGATCACGCTGCGCGTCACCGAGCTCGACGCGAACCGCGCCGCGTCGCTGTGGCTCCTCCCCGCGCTCGACGACTTCGCGCGGCGCGGCTGGGACGTGTCCACGCACTTCCTCGGCGAGGCGCCCCAACGCGGCGACCTCTGGTCGGGGACGGGCCCGTGGGGGCCGCCGCGCGATCCGGAGCAGACGCGTGAGCGCGTCGCGCGGAGCACCAAGCCCCTCACCATGTTGGTGCGCGTCCGCGGGCCGTACGCCGCGGGGTTGCTCGCACCCGAGGCGGGCCGACACGAGTACCACCGCCCCACGAAGGACACCGAGAAGGCCGAGCTCGCGGTGGTCGACGGCCACCCGTCCCTGCGCGGCCTGGGCGAGGCGTTCTGGGCGCGGGTGGTCCACGCCGCGGGCGCGCAGATCCTCAGCCAAC
>JAUHYN010000987.1 GCA_030426505.1 bacterium
CCCGGGCGGACGCTCGATGCCCGCGGTGACGCCCCGGCTCACCGTCGCCGCATCGAGCCCGTCGTTCAGAAACGCCCAGTCCGTGTCCGCCATCTCGCTCCCTTCAGATCGCCACTTCGGGCCAGACGCCCTCGAACGTCTCCGCCGCGGCGCCGTCGAACATCGCGGCCCGTCCCCTCACGTCGGCCCATCGCCACGCGAAGCGGTCGTTGTCGCGCCAGGACTCCTCGAAATCCTCCGCGAGCTCGCCGTCGAAGCGCCCCGGCGTGCTCGTGACGTCGGCCCAGCGCTCAAGGAACGGCGCGGCGCTCCAGCCAACCTCGAGGTCTTCGACCGGTCGCCCGGCGAAGAGCGCGAGCGTGATCGCTCCCTCCGGCAGCGCCCACACGAAGAGGTCGTTGTCCCAGCCGCCCTCGAAGCTCTCCAGCGCCTCGCGGAGCGGCTCGAAGACAGCGACCAGGACGGCGCCCGCGCTCAGCACGCTCCGCCACGCGAACCACCGCTCGAAGTCCTCCCGGCCGCGGTGCGGTGGCGGACCGAATCCGGCGATGCGCTCGCGCGCGACGAAGGTCTCGAGGAGCCAGTGCGCCGCGAGCCCGGGCTCCGCGCCCGCCTCCTCGAAGCTCGGGTTCAGGACCGGCATCAGTAGAGCGCCCCCGTGTCACCGTCGACGATCCGAACCGCGCCGAGCACGGGGAACTCCTCGATGCGGAGGCGGAGGTCGGCGGCGTGGTCGGCGAGACGGAAGTCGTCGGGGAGGTCGCCGAGCTTGCGGACGCCGGGCGTGTCGCGGACCACGTTGCGGATGTCCGAGAGCGCGACCTCGCCGACTGGGTGTCCGTCGGCGTCCTGCACGTTGAAGCCGAAGTCGACGCGGCGGTTGGCGGTGCCGTCCGGGTTCGTGACCTGGAAGTGCGCGGCCAAGCGGCGCCGCACCTCCGCCGCGACCTTCGCACGCTCGACCGTCGACTGGACGCCCGGCGCGAAAAACAGGCGCGAGGAGACGTCGATGCGCCGGTACGCCGCGCCCTGTACCGCTACCTGGAACGTCAGCGTGTGCGGGTAGACCTCGGTGACCTGCCGGAGGACCGCGTTCTGCAGCGCCGGGATGAGCGCCCCGCCGCCGGTCGGGACGATGAACAAGATCCCCGCGTTCTCCTCGATCGCGGAGCTGTCGTCGCTCGTGAGCATCAGCGCGCGTGCGCCCCCTGGGACCTTCCGCGCGTGGATCTCGAAGTCCTCGCGGGCGACCGAGCGGGTCAGCGCGCGCAGGCTCTCCGGCACGTTCACCTTGGCCGCGGCGACCGTCTCTCGATCGAAGCCGCCCTCGGCGCGGCTCGCGTTGTGGGCGGTGACGCGGACGGGACGACCACTCGCGTCGGTGAAGGTCTCCTCCACGATGCGAAGGCGCCCCGCGTCCACGCGCCCCGCAGCGCCGCCGCCCGTCTTGTAGCGGACCCGGATCGTTCCGGTCGGGGGCGCCCCGTTCGTCCCGTCACCAAATCGCAGGGTCGCGCGGTCGTTCTGATCGACGCGGACGACGAAGTGCCGGTCGGTGGGCGCGGAGCCGAGGAGGTTAGGCATCTCCGTGTAGACGCCGTTCGACGCGGAGACGTCGGCCGAGCCGTCGAGGTACGGAGCACGCGGGAGGACGTGCTCCTGTTCGGCGCGGCCGGTCGCGGTGAAGAGCCGCTCATGACTCTGGGAGTGCTCGGCCGAGACCGTGGCGACGGGCGGGTCCGCCCCGGCCACGATCGTCGCGTCGGCCAGGAGCTGGAACCGGACAGGCTCGGTCACCTCCTCGGTGCGGACCGTGGTCCCGGCCGCGATCGCGACGTCGGCGCTCGGGACCGCGTCGAGCGCGAGCTCGACGTCGGTCACCGCGGCCTGCGCCCCCCCGAGGCGGTAGCCGAACATCTGCGCGAGCGCGATGACGCTTCGGCGTTGGGTCGCGGTGACGAGTCGCGACTCGCGCGCGTGGTTGTCGCCGTAGTACCCGAGGACGTCGCCCACGAAGGCGAACATCTCGAGGAGGATGTTCCCGAACGCCGCGACGTCGAAGTCGGACCAGTCCGGGAAGACGGTCTCGAGCAGCGCGATCAACCGCGCGCGGAGCGCGTCGAAGTCACGGTCCGTGTAGTCCGTCGCTGGCGGCAGGAGGCCCACACAAGGATAAAGCCGGTCTCAACCCCGAGGGGACAGGCGACGTCGAAACTACGTCGTCTGTCGACCCCAGAGGGCGAGTAAGCGTTCAGGGGGTCACGCCGCGGTGGGCAGCAGCGACGGCGGCGTAGCGGTCGTGGTCTTCGCGTCGAGGGCGTCCATGAGGAAGCCCATGACGTCGCGGTCCTGCTTTCGAAGCGTGTCGACGGCGGAGAGCATCCGCTCGATGAAGCGGCTCCCCCGGTCGCTCTGGGTGCCGAACGACAGCTTGCGAAGGATGACCGCGTGACGGAGGGCGCGCTCGGCCTCGTTGTTGGTCGGCGGGACGCCCTCGACGTCCACGAAGGTCCAGAGCGCGTTGCGGTACTTGAGGAGCGCCTTGGCCTTTCCCTGCGTGCGGGTGCACGGCGAGTCCGCCGCTTCGTCGAGCAGTCTCTCGATCTCGGCGCGGATGGGCACCATCCGGCGCTTGAAGGTCTGATGCTGCAACGTCCCATCGCGCACCCGGCGCCACATCTTGAACATCTCGCGTGTCTGCGTGAGCAGCGGGACGCCGTACTTCGCGCAGTCCCCGTCGGCTCGTTCGGCGAGGCCTTGGAACATGCGCTTCAAGTGCGCCCAGCACGTCTGCTCGGGGCCGTCCCGGAACCTGTACGAGGCGAGCCGATCGGTGACGAGCGTCCCGTCGAACGCGCCGAGCAGGCGCTTCGCTCCGTCGGTGCAGCGACCGGCCTGGATGAGGAAGAAGCTGACCGTGCAAGTGCAGGCGACCCAGAGCCAGTGCGTCTGGTGCTGCTGCTGCCAGCTCGTCTCGTCGGCGTTGAGGAGGCCCTGACCCTGCACGAAGCCGTGCAGCTCTTCGTGCGGCGCCTCGAGCGCGTCGCCGACGCGGCGCTCGCAGTTGCTGACGGCCCCGGTCGAGATCGCGACGCCGAACAGCTCGCCCAGGATTCGCTTCGTGTTGCGCTTGCTGAGCCGGTAGAGCCCGGTGAGCAGCGAGGCCAGCGACGGGTGCGTCTGGCCGCGCGGCGCGTAGCAGCGCTCCACCAGCACGCCGCGCGCGGCCAGCGCGTCGAGCGTGGGCGACGGGCTGCGGCCCCACTCGTCGTTGCCGTAGCAGCCGAGGCGATCGGCGCGCAGCGTGTCGATGCTGATCACGAGCAGGTTGAGGTCGCGCGGCTGCACGGCGTCACCGCACGACGCGAGCGCGATCAGCAGCCCCGCCGCCACGGCGGTCGCACGAAGTCGCGGCGCGAGACGAGGTCGACCCATGGCGCGCGACGATAGTGGATGGCGCCCCCGTGAGCGACCGCGCGGCGTCGTCGTTGCGCTCCGCGGAGCGCGAGCCCGCGCCGCGCGCGCCTCAGCCCGCCGACGTCGCGCGCAGCTCGAAGCCGCGCAGCCCCTCGACCGCCGCGTTGTCCTGCTGCAGCTCCTCGACGCGCGCGGCGCCGGGCCCGTGCTCAAGCCACGCCAGCA
>JAUHYN010000988.1 GCA_030426505.1 bacterium
TTCGGCGGGCGCACGGCGAACGAGGTGATCGCGGAGGCGCTCGAGGCGGGGCACGCGCTGTCGCGGTGGGTGGTGCAGGTCAACCGCGACATCCCGTCGGTGCGCCGCGCGTTGGTCGCGTCGGGGATTCGAATCGTGGAGGAGGCGATGGTGTTCGACGACGGGCGCGTGTTCGTGGTGATGGCGGCGGAGCCGGGGGCGCAGACGTTGTCGACGGAGGACGCGTGGCTCGGTCCGTCGCTGCGCCGGGCGCGGTCGCCGCTGTTCGTGGCGTGGCTCGAGTCGCGTCGCGCGGCGTTGTCGAAGCGGGCGCGGTTGTCGCCGCGCTCGTCGAAGGAGTTGGCGATCGTGGAGGCGGCGCTTTCGGATCGTTCGTAGTAGGCTCCGCGCCGTGCGAATCGCAGGGCCGTTGACGGCGTTCGTGGTGATGGTGTCGGGGCCGGCGTACGCCAGCGGGTTCACGCAGTCGGAGGGCGGCTACTACGTGAAGGCGTGGAGTCGCTCGTTGATCGGCGACAAGGCGTTCGACACCGGCGGTGAGTTGGTGGACCTGCCCGAGTCGTTCTCGGACCACGCGCTGAATTTCTACGGTGAGTACGGACTCACGCGCGAGGTCACGCTGCTGATGAACGTGGTGCCGTTCGGCTACTCGTCGTTCGGTGACACGTCGACGCTGTACGCCGGCACGTTGGCGCTCGGCGTGCGCCACGCGCTGTGGACGGGGTCGCAGCCGTTGGCGGTGGAGGTGCGCGCGGGCGGGAGGCCGTCGGTCGGCGACGATGTGTTGGCGAGCGGGGCGTTGGACACGGGGCCGTACGTGGTGCGCGCGACGTTGCCGACGTTGTTCTTCGACGTGGAGCTTCAGGCGGCGGCGTCGATGCCGTACGGGATGTGGGTCTCGGCGGCGGCGGGGGCGCGGATGCACTCGCGCGAGGGGCTGTCGCCGGCGTTGATGTCGAGCCTGCAGTTCGGGTGGTCGTCATCGTTCGGGTTGGTGTTGGACCTCCACGCGCAGGCGTACTTCTCGGTGCAGCGCCCGGACGTGATCGATGTGTTGGGTGTCGGGCAGACGGACTACATCGGGCTCGGTGTGGGGGCGGCGTATTGGATTACGGACGGCTTCGGCGTGACGTTGGGGGCCGACACGGCGCCGCTGGCGCGCGCGAATGCGGGGACCGTGCCCCTTCAGATCGGGGTTCAGCTCAAGGGGTGACGATCGCGTCCGATGATCCGGTTCGGAGGTCGATTTCCCCATGCCGAACCCGAAAGACGCCAACTACCGCAACTCACCGCGCGCCCCCGTCCGTTGGGCCGCGTTCTGGACCGACGGCCTGCGCGCGCGCACCGGCGAGATCCGCGACATCTCCTCTGGCGGCCTGTTCCTCTCCCCCGCGTGGCGCCCGAGCACGGTGTACGCCGCTGGCGACGAGATCGAGATCCGCTGCGCGATCGACGACGTCTCGGTCGACCTGAAGGCGATCGTCCGCTGGTCCGGCACGAGCGAGGTCCACGACTGCGAGGGCTTCGGGTTGGAAGTGCCGAAGACGGAAGACCTCGAGATCTTATTGGCGCGCACCGAGCAGCACTGAGCGATCGGCGCCCGCTCGATCCGTCGCGCGGTCGCTCGCGCGACGTGACGCCCACACGCCCCCGATACACTCCCCGGCGACTTCGCCGAGCACCCACCCGAGCGTCCCCAACAGCAGGGTGAGGAGCATCCTCGAGAACAACACGCCGCCGACGATGCCGGCCTCCGTGAGGAGGCCCTGCGCGATCGCTTCGCGCGTCGACGGGCGCTCGCCACGCTCGTCCTCCACGAGCTTCGACACCACCGTGACGACGAAGAGCTGCGTGACGATCGTGAGCGCGGGGACGTCGACCGGTGTCATCGCGACGGACGTGAACAACGCGGCCGCGACCTTCACGCGGATGTGCCTGGGGAGGGACGTCGCGGTGAGGAGCGTCGCCGCGGCGACGAAGCCGAGGAGCGCGCCTTCGAGATCGTTCGACTCGAGCGGTCGCCCGGTCAGCTCGGAGATCCGGTAGTACGCGCCGCCGATGAAGAGGGCGTAGGTCCCGAGGACGGTGACGGCGAAGACCACGAGGAGGTTCGTGGCGTCGCGGACCCACGGGGCCGGGATCGTTGCGCCGAGCTTGGGCATGTCGCGCGTGGCGGCGGAGATCCGGTAGGCGATGAACGCGAGCGCGGTGAGGCCCAGGCCGAGGGCGATCTGTCCCGCGACCGAAAGCGGGTGCCACGAGGCGGCGGCGATGGAGCCGAGGGACGCTGCGATCGTGATGACGACGGCCGCGCGCTTCGCGAGGCGCGCGCTGTGGCGACCGAGGGCGTAGGGTGGGGAGGCCGCTTCGGCGATCGCGGGCTCGAGGATGCGTCGCGCGTCGCGCCGCAGGAGGAACGCGGCGGCGGCGACGAGGCCCGCGAGGGCGAGTGCGACGAAGCCGTCGACCGGCGCGTCGGCGCGACGCAGGAGGACGGGGTCCGAGATCTCGCCGAAGACCGCGCCGGTAGCGCGCGAGAAGATCGTGATGATCTGCATCGCGAGCGCGAAGAGGTACGTGGCGTTGAACAGCAGCATCGCGCCGACCGTGGCGAGCGCGATGACCTGGATGGGGTCTGCGTCTCGGTCGGGCGTCGTGGGCGTCGCGTCGGCGGTGTCGGCGCGCGGGGCGTCGGCGCGGGCGCCGTCGATGGCGCTGAGGGCGACACGTTCGTCGACGGTGTCGATCACCCAGAATGGGAAGAAGACGGGCGGGGCCGTGGTGTCGACGGCGGCGAGCGTGAGGCCTTCGGTCGGCGCTTCGGCGGCGAGGGGGCAGCGCCGGGGCATGGGCCAGCGCGCTTCGGGGGCGTCGGGCGCGACGGCGGCGCGTCGCTTATGGAGGATGAACGGGACCCAGACGAGTTTGGCGACGTGTTCGTCGTCGGGCGCGAGCCCGGCGGCTTCGAGCGCGCGCGCGAGCGAAAGGCGGAGCGGGGCGTGGCGCGTCATGGCACGACGGCCTCGGCGCGTCCGTGTTTGCTGCACCAGGTCTGGCCCGCGTCGTGGTGGAGGGTGCCGCCGTAGGGGCACTTCGAAGTGAGGAGTGCGGTGGTCCGGCAGCTCTGCACCTCTTCGATCGAGGGGCCGCCGAACGCCATGGCGGCGGCTTGTTCGAGTCCGATGTCGCTCGCGGTCATGAGCCAGGCGCCGGTGGTGACGAGCGCCGACGCGACGACGAGCTGCACGGCGCGGCGACCGAGCATGCGCGAGGCGCGGACGTCGGGGAGGAGCTCGAGGGGTGAACGTCGCGTGAAGAGGGACCAGCCGAGGAGGAGGCCGACGAGGAGCACGAGGGTCTGGCCGAGGTCCCAGAGTGTTTGTTTCGACCACGGCGCGGTTTGGACCTCCGGGGCGGGGCCGGAGTCGGTGAGGGTGGAGGGCGTCGGCGTCGGGCGAAGCGGCTCGGGTGGCGTGCCGCCGCGTTGGTGCGTGTTGATGACTTCGCCTTGGAGGTCGTAGATCCGCCAAGTCCCGACGCGTTGATCCGCGCGCCAGTGTCCGGCGCCCAGTGGGCGGTAGCCGGGCGTCCACGTGTACTCGGGCCCGTGTTTGACGCCGCGGTCGAGGGTGAAG
>JAUHYN010000989.1 GCA_030426505.1 bacterium
GTAGTTCATGATGCTGAGGAAATTGGGCTTGCAGTTGACGTCGATCGGGTCGTTGGTCATCGGACCGGAGTGGCCGAGGCCGAGGCTGTGGGCGGTCTCGTGGACCGCGATGTACGGGCTGTTGAGGTTGTAGCTCGCCGCGAAGCGCTCGCCCTGCGAGCCACCACCGTCGCCGTACGCGAGGTGGTAGCGGAAGATGCCGCGTCGGACCGGATCCATCTCGGTCTCCCACCTGTCCTGGGGCTTCGCGCCGACCCACTCGCCCTTCTCGTTCAGCACCGCGTCGACCGCGTTGAAGCCACCCCAGTCCCCGTAGATCGTGGCGTCGCTCGCCATCGTGGGCTCCACGCCCGTGTCGAGGTGTACGTTGATCCCGAGCTGCCCGTCGGGGTTCCGGATCTGGAGAGCGTTGTAGGCCACGGCCCAGCCCTCCGTCGTCACCGCGTCGCTGTACGCCCACGCGAACTCACGCGCCACCTCCGGCGGCATGCGCTGCATGGTCCGTTCGATGTTCTCCTGCTGAGTGCGACGCATGAAGTCGACCTCGACGAACATGTCCTTGTGCCGCGGGTCCGCGCCCCACAACGGTAGGAGCAGCGGTTCGTTGCCGTTCGGGACGCCGAAGACCTCCGCCCGGTCGGAGATCCCGTCTCCGTCGGTGTCGCGGGCGTCGGCCAGTGTGCTGCAGTCGAAGTGGATACCGTCCGGCCCCGTCGCCCAGCCGCTCCGAGCCGGGCACGTCCCGAGCTTCTGCTCGAGTTCGTAGCCGAGTCCGTCCTGGTCGGCGTCGTGTCCACCGAGATACGCGTCGTTCCGAATCAGGCGCACTGGGCCCGGGGGCGTGTTCACGAGGAGGCCGTTGCTCACGGAGCGGATCTTGGGAGCGCTCACGATGACGTCTCGGTCTCCGAGGTTGTACCAAGCGATCAACCGCGCGGCCCCGCCGAGGCCACCGCCGTACACGCGTCGATCGATGGACACGCCGTCGGGCTTCATCAGATAGAACACGTGGACGGGCCCGGTCCCGTCCGGGAGCCGGACCGTCTGGATCTCCTCGAACCAGCGCACGCTCGGGAGCGTCAGCCGCGTGCCGCCGAGCACGACGCCGGCCTGCCATTGCACGCCGTCCTTCTCGATGCTGCACGTGCCCGGGAGACCGAACCGGGAACGAGCGACGAGGGTGTACCAGCCCGTTGTCGTGGGCGTGAAGGTGAGGCGCGTGTACTGCGGGAGGTAGAGGTGGGTGCTCTTGGCGACCTCGCGACCGGTGTCGTCGATCAGGTGCAGCAGCGGGGAGCCGCCCGTGACGTTGAAGGTTCGGTAGCTGACCGTCGTCCCGGCGGTGAGCCGCACCTGGAACTCGGAGACGGTGGTGGCGTCGACGTCATGCACCATCTCGGACGGCGGGAAGAGGGCGGCCTGGGTCTCGTCGACCGCGAGGTCGGACGCGGGTCCGCCGCAAGCGGCGAGCGCGATCGCGACCGCGAGCGCCGGGGCGCGAGGGGCTGGGTGGAAGTTCGAGTGCTTCATTGGGTTTCTCCAAGGCCGGGGGTTGTGTCCGGCGCAGGGAGACCATCGAAGCCGGCCGTAGGAGCGACCGTTGGAGACTCCGTTGTATTTTCCTCGGGCGGGTCCCGACGCCGACCCCTCAGCTCGTGGCGCGCGCCGCGTGGGCCGCGAGGGCGGCCTCACGGTACGGGCGAACGTCCGCCGAGACCGTGATCGCGTCGATCGCGGCGAGCGCCTCGGCCCGGGCGCCGAGATCCGCGCCCTCACCCGCCGTCACGAGCAGCGCGAGGGCCAAGCAGATCTCGCTGGGCCGCTCGAGCAGCTCCGCGATGTCGAGCGCCTCCTCGGCCCAGGCGGCCGCCCGGGTCTGCTCGCCTCGCCGGAGCGCGACGATGCCTCCCCGCGTCAACGCGAACGCGAGGCGGTGCTTCGCGTCGACGTTCCGCAGCGCCTCGATGCCGGCCTCGAAGGACGCCAGCGCCGCCTCGTCGCCTGCCCCGAAGCGCGCGAGGCCGACGAGCGCCTCCGCGAACGGGGCCTCGCTCCCTTCACGGAGAAGACGTTCGGCGATCCGGCGCAGCTCCTCGGCGAGCTCGAGCGCGTCCGGGTAGCGCTCCGTTTGGATCTCGAGCATCACGAGGTGGGCGAGCGACTCGGCTTCGGTCTCGCGATGGCCGCGGCGACGCGACACCGCCCGCGACTCGGCGAGCAACTCACGTGCTTCGTCGATCGACCCGCGGTGAAGGCGAAGGAGACCCGCCGCGTCCAGGAGCGCGCTCTCGCGTTCCTTCGCTCGCTCCGCCAGTGCCTCCGCCTCCAGGACCAAGGCCTCCGCCTGCGGGAGGTCACGCTCCAGGAGGACGAGGCAACGTGCGGACTCCCCCAGCGCCCGCAGGCGCCCGACGGCGGGCAGATCCTGCGACGCAAGGAGCGCTTTTCGCGCGATCTCTGCGGCTGCGGCGGAGCGGCCGAGTTGCCACCGCAAGTAGCTCATCATGTAGAAGGCGATCCGCGCGTCCTCGAAGCAACCGCGGTCGAGCGCGTCCTCGGCGAACCGCTCGAACTGCGCGAGCGGCTCGTCGGGATCGTCCGGCCAGCGCGCCTCGATCGTGACGGCGAGCAGCCGGATCAGGAGACTCGTACGCTCCGGCCCCTTCACGCTCTCGGCGTACCGAGCGCCCCTCCGCGCCACGGCGTACGCCTCGCTAGAGGCGAAGAGGCTCAGGCTGCGACGCGCCGCCATCAGACACGCCCGCGCCGCGCGCGCCGCGTCGCCCGCCAGCGCCGCGTGGTGCGCGATCTTGCTCGCGACCGTCTCGTCGTCGTGCGACCTCGCGTCGAGCGCCTGCGCGACGCGCGCGTGCATCAGGCGCCGTCGCGGCTGCGAGATGTCGCCGTAGACAACCCGCTGCACGAGCTCATGTGAGAAGGCGTAGCCCGGACGGTCCTCGCGCACGAGCGCGTGACGCTCGAGTAACTCGAGCAGCTCGGCGAGCCGATCCGCGTCGTTGCTGGTGACCTCGAGCAGCTGCTCGACCTCGAAGCCTCGCCCGAGTACGGCGCCCCAACGAACGAGGTCGATCGCCTCCATCGGGAGCCGATCCAGGCGATCGCGGACGAGCTCCGAGAGGGTGTGCGGGATGTCGTCGCGGCGGTGCGCGTGCGTACGCGCGGACTCGATCACGAAGAGCGGATTCCCACCGCTCTCTTCGAACACCCGCGAAGGATCCGCGCCGGGCGCGATGCGTTTCGCGAGTTGCGCGGTGGCATCCAGGTCGAGGCGCTCGACGGCGACGTCCGACAACGCACCCTCGCGCCGGAACAGTCGGAGCATGCGGACCGCCGCGTCGTTGTCGATAATCTCGCCGGCCCGCGCCGCGAGCGCGATGAGCACCGGGCGTTCGCGGTTCGTCCGAGCGACATAGTGCAGAAGTTCGGTCGAGGCCTCGTCGAGCCAGTGAACGTCGTCGAGCGCGATCACCAGCGGCGAAGCGATCGCGGCCCGCGTCGCGATGAGTTCGTCCACGGCCCCGAAGAGGCGCTCCTTCGTTCGGGTGGGATCCTCCGCGACCGCCCCCTCGAGCAACGGCGACAGCGCCGCCGGCAGCTCGACGCCGGCGTCCG
>JAUHYN010000990.1 GCA_030426505.1 bacterium
GGACGGGTCGGAGGGTGAGATCGCGAGGGGCGTGGGGGCTGAGGCGGTCGAGGGCGAGGGAGCGGATTCGAGGGTTGGAGCGGGTTCGGGCGTCGGATCGGGGTCGAGCGTCGGATCGGGGTCGAGCGTCGGATCGGGGTCGAGCGTCGGATCGGGATCGAGCGTCGGCTCGGGATCGGGCTCGGGATCGGGCTCGGGATCGGACTCGGGCTCGGGCTCGGGCGCCGGATCGGGATCGAACGTCGGCTCGGGCTCGGGCTCGGAATCGGACCGAGGCTCCCGTTCCCGATCGAGCTCCGGCTCCGCCTCCGACACACGCGGCTCGACAGCGTCCGACGGCGCGCGAACCGGAGCCCCGAGCCGATCCGACACTCTCGCGCGATCGGATTCGGGCTCGGATCGTCGGCACGTCGCTCGCGCCCCCGGCGCAACGGGGAGGGACGCCGCCGCGCGCCGGCGTCGGCGCGAGGACATCGTGCTCGCCGCGGACGACGCGACGCGACGCGGGCGCCCCTCGCCGATCACCGCGACGAACGAGGCCGAGAAGCGCGCGGCGCTCGCGGCGCGGCGCGTGGGCGCGAAGCAGACGCTCGAGCGGCTCGACGAGGCGCCCGCCGAAGCGCCGGCGCCGATCACGGCGCGGCTCAGGATCAAGATCCGGCACTGGGCCAACGTGCGCATCGACGGCAAGGAGACCCGGCACGTCGTGAACAAGGCGTTCGAGCTCGGCGTCGGGCGGCACGAGCTCGAGATCGTCTGGCCGGGCGCAGGCCCCGTTCCGGCGGGGCGCTTCGAAAAACGCGCGTTCGTCGTCGACGAGCGCGGGGCTCTCTTCGAAGTGCGCGACGGGCGCAACGTTGCATCGCCGGGCACCATCGAAGTGCGGATTCCGGCGAATCGCGACGAAGGCGACACGACCGCGGGCTGGCGCTGGAACTCGTGAACGCGCCGGCGCGGCGCGAATAGCGTGACCCGAGGCGCGATCTGCGCTGTAGAGGGGAACCGTGACTTGGGCGCCCCGCGATCGACACCTCCTCCTCCTCGCCTCCGCCGCGACGCTCGCGCTCGCCGCGTGCGGTGAGCCGACACGCGTGCCGCTCGCGACGCGCGACGGAGGGTGGCCCGTGATCCGCGACGGCGGCACGCCGCGCGACGCCGGTGAAGGCGCGCGCGACTCCGGCGCCACGGTGCGCGACGGCGGCCCGTTCGTCCGCGACGGCGGCCCGTTCGTCCGCGACGCCGGACCACCGCCGCGCGACGGCGGACCGTCCGTCCGCGACGGCGGCCCGTTCGTCCGCGACGCCGGCAACCCGCCCCCGATCGACGGCGGCCCCTTCCCCGACTCCGGCGTCCACGACGCCGGCCCCGCGCCGCGTGACGGCGGGCCGATCCGCGACGGCAGCGTCCCGCGCGACGGCGGCGGCATCCCGTTCCCCGACGGCGGCATCCCATTCCCCGACGGCGGCATCCCGTTCCCCGACGGCGGCACGAACGGCTGCGTCTTCCCGGACACGTACACGACGAACTTCTTCGGCACGACGCTGTACTTCGACTTCTCCGTCGCGGGGACGTGGGGTGCCGGCATCACGGTCGTGGAGGCCCAGACGAACCCGACCGTGAGCGGCACGTACAACTACGTGGAGCCGATCATCGCCATCAACGACGGCGTCGCCGGCAGCGGCTGCCCGCCGCAGGACACCGGCTTCTACCTGTTGCAGTACACGCCGGCGTGCGACGTCTTAACGGTCACGCTGGTCACGGACCCCTGCGCCTCGCGCGCGATGACGCTCAACGGATCGACGTTCGCGCGCGTCCCGTGACGCCCGTCCTCGTCGTCCACGCCGACGCCCCGCGCCTCGTCGCCGCGCTCGAAGCGCGCGCGCCGGACGTGGCGTTCGTCGGCGTGGATCGACTCGACGCGATCGCGCCGGCGCTCGAAGCGCACCGCCCCGAGGTCCTCTTCGCGATCAAGTCGTCGGCCTTCGTCGGCCCCGAGTTCCGCGCGCTCGTCCGCTTCGAGTCGGTGCGCTGGCTCCACGTCGGCGGCTCCGGCGTCGAGCACCTCGGCGCGTGGGACGACGCTCGCGTCCAGGTCACCCACTCGGCCGGCGTGCTCGCGCCCTACCTCGCCGAGTCATGGGTCGGCGCGGTGCTCGCGCTCGAGGGCGGCCTGTTCGCGTGCAAGCGCGCGACATCGTGGTCGAAGCGTCGCTTCCGTTCGGTGCGCGGACAGCGCTTGTTGCTCGTCGGCCTCGGCGAGGTCGGTCGCCGCGTCGCGGCGCTCGCGACGGATCTTGGTATGGAGGTCGAGGCGATCCGCGCGCACCCCGAGCGCGGCGGCGCCCCGAACGTCTACGGGCCCGACGCGCTCGACGACCGCCTCCCGCGCGCCGACGTGGTGTCGCTGCACCTGCGCCTCACCGAGGCCACCCACCACCTCTTCGATCGCGACCGCCTCGCGCGCTGTCGCCCGGGCGCGTTGTTCGTGAACACCGCGCGCGGCGGGCTCGTCGACGAAGCCGCGCTGATCGAGCGCCTCGCGAGCGGTCACCTGCGCGGCGCGTGGCTCGACGTCTTCGAGTCCGAGCCGCTCGATCCCGCCTCGCCGCTGTGGCGCATGGACTCCGTCCTCGTCACGCCGCACGCCGCGGATCAGGTCGACGGGTGGGATCTCGCGTTCGTCGACCGCTTCCTCGCGACCCTCGCCGACTGGCGCGCCGGCACCCCGCTCGCGCACCGCGTCCCGTCTCCCGGGGACCGCTGACGCATTGCGCCAAGATTTCGCAGACTAATCTTTAGTCCTCTAAACATATGTAGTAGAAGTTTTCCTATGGCTTCAAACGACGCGCCTCGGCTCCAGAGCCTGGCCGAGGACCTCATTGAGAAGGAAGGACCAACGAATTCAGCCGGTTACATCGCCGGCAAGAAGCGCCTGGAGGGCGCGATCGCGCAGCTCGTGCCCAACGCCGAGCGCGCGGGCGCCTGGTTGAGGCGCCTCGAGGACGCTGGGTATGTCCGGTTCATCAACCGGGTCGGCTACGACGACGGCGCCTCCTTCTGGCGGATCACGGCGCGCCCCCTGTGAAAGCGACGGCACCCCGTGAGGCCCCGGTCGTGGCCCCGCCCTTCACCCTGGCGACCGACCTCGACGGCACCCTACTCGGCGGCACCGACGCCGAGCGGGGACGTCTGCTCGAAGCGCTCGACGGCGCGCTGACGATCTTCGTGACGGGGCGCGGCCTCGAGACCGTGCGGCCGTTGTTCTGGGACCCGCTCGTCCCCACGCCCCGCTACGTCATCGCCGACGTCGGCGCGACGGTCGTGGAGGTGGTCGGCGATCGCTTCGTCCCCGTCCAACCGCTACAGACGAACATCGAGGCGAAGTGGCCGGGCACGCTGCGCGTGATCACCGCCGGCTCGTCGAGCACGGTGGGCTACGGCCTGCCGCCGAGCGCGCGCGAGGACTACCCGTCGGAGCTCTGGCGCGCGCTGCGGCGCGAGCTCCCGGCGGGCGCGCTGGTCGAGTCGGGCGGCGACCTGCGGGTCTTCATGCGCGACGTCGGGGGCCGCCTCGAGCTCCGGGTCGAGGACGCCGACGCGGCCGTGCGCCTCGAGCGCCGCCTCGAGGCCA
>JAUHYN010000991.1 GCA_030426505.1 bacterium
CGCCGCCGAGCACCAGCGGATTGCCGAAGTCGGCGAGGCTCTCGATGAACCCGAGGAGGAACGCGTTCGCGAGGCCGGGCCGCATCAACGGGAGGGACACGGTGCGGAACGTCGCGAAGCGATCCGCGCGGAGCGTCTGCGCCGCCTCCTCCATCGACGGGCTCACGCCCTCGACCACGCCGATCAACACCATGAACGCGATGGGCGTGAAGGAGAGGAGCTGGGCGAGCAACACGCCCCAGAAGCCGAAGACGTAGCGCGTCGCCGGCACACCGAATGTGTCGGCGACCCAGGTCGTCACGGCGCCCGCGCGCCCGAACAGCAGGATCAACGCCAAGCCGATCACGAACGGCGGCGTGATCACGGGCAGCACGGTGAGCACCCGCATGATTCGTTTGAAACGAAAGCTGGTGCGCGTAACGAGGAGCGCGAAGCAGAACCCGAGCGCGGTCGAGCCGAAGCCGGCGCAGAGCGCGAGCGCGAGCGTGCGGAGCGCGACGCGCCACACCTTCGCGGACGCGAGGTTCTCGAAGAGCAACAGCGGCGCGACCTCGCCCGCCGACGTCTCGAACGCGCGCGCGAGGATCTTCACGACCGGGAAGAACACGAACACCGCGACGGACGCCACGATCACGAGCAGCGTGGTGACCACGAAGGCGTCGCCGCGGACGAAGCCCCGCGCCGCGAGCCCGTGCGCGACGTAGCAGACGAACACCGTGTGGACGACGAGCGCGCCCGCGCCCATCCCATACTGTTTTGCGGCGAGCGGTCCGAACCACGCCTCGAACGACTCGAGCCCCCACCCGAGCGGACCGATCAGGACGCCTTGGCCCAATCCGATCGCGAGCCCGAGCAGACCGCTCGCGATCCAGACGCGCGTCGCGAGGCGATCGCTGCGCGCGCGGCGGAGCACCGTGAGCGGCGCGAGGATCGGCGGGAGCACGACGAGGAGCCAGGTCTTGCCGAAGTGGACGATTTGCCAGGGCGCGGGCCCGAGCTCGTGGTCCACCGGATAGAACGCGAGGAGCGCGGGATCGAACAGGCCGTCCTCGACCGCGTACCAGGGGAGCAGCGCGTACGCGACGACGGCCACGACGACCAGCGGCAGCGCAGAGCCTCGAACCGGCGCGGACACGTCGCGCGTGTGTACCAGGGGGGCGCGCCCCGAACCACCGGCGACGTTGACGCGCCCCGCTCGGCGCGCCGACGCTGTTCGCCATGAAGACCACCGCGCTCCTCGTCGTGATTGCCGCCGCCGCGGGTTGCCAGAGGGTGCAGGCCGAGACGCGCCGCCCTGCGCCGAAGGCGAACTTCGGGGCGTACTGGAACCAGGGCAAGGCGGAGCTCACCAGCTACACGCTCCAGCAAGCGCGCTACGGACAGCTGCACGAGGGGCACGCGGTGCTCGTGTTCGTGACGGAGCCGTTCTCGAAGTCGAAGCAGGTGAAGCTCGACGACGCGCGGAGCGCCGGCGACGACGCGGAGCAGGTCCTGAAGTTGAACTTCACGCGGAAGTTCAACACGGGCGTGTATCCGTACTCGATGATGACGTCGGTCTTTTCACCGGTGAGCGGCGCGCGCGCGATCAAGGTGACGTCCACGTCGCAGGAGTGGTGCGGCCACACGTTCTTCCAACTCAACCAAGCGGCGAAGGGCTACTCGGGTCGGTTGTTCTCGTACTTCGAGTCGGAGGGCGACCAATCGTTCGAGGTGGGGACGGACCTGATCGAGGACGAGCTCTGGACGCGCATTCGCATCGCGCCAGAGCGACTCCCGACCGGCGAGGTGACGATCCTCCCGGGCGCGACGCACCTGCGGCTGCGACATTTGTCCGCGCGCCCCGCGCGCGCGATCGCGAGCCTCGAAGACGGCGAAAACGGCACGCGCGTTTTCCGGCTGAAGTACACGTCGATCGATCGCGAACTCGCGATCACGTTCGAAGCGGCCGCTCCGCACGCGATCCAGGGCTGGACGGAGCGCTACTCGAGCGGCTGGGGCCCGTCGGCGGAGACGCTCACAACGACCGCGAAGGTGAATAAGAGGCTGATGAGCGACTACTGGAACCGACACGGAAACGCCGACCGCGGGCTCCGGCGCCAGCTCGGCCTCCCCGAATAGCGCAAGGATCGCGTAACCGTTTCTCGGACCGCCGTACCAGTACCGGTGTGACCGGCGCGGCGCGAATCGTCGATGGCAAGTATCGCGTGGGGCCCCTCGTGGGTCGCGGCGCGATGGGCGCCGTCTACGCCGCGCAGCACGTCCTGACTCGCGTCGAGGTGGCGCTCAAGCTGGTCCCGCCGAACGTCGCGCTCACGCCGCAGGGGCAGGAGCGGTTCAAGCGCGAGGTCGCGATCGCGGCGCTCGTCGGACACCCGGGGATCGTCCGCGTGCTGGACGCCGGCGTCGACCCCGCCGACCAGACGCACTACGTCGCGATGGAGCGCCTCGCTGGTGAAGACCTCGCGGCCCGCGCGCTCGCCGACGACTTCACGGTCTCGGACGGCGTGACCGCGGTGCGCGCCGCGCTCGATCCCCTCGCCGCCGCCCACGCGCACGGTGTGGTTCACCGCGACCTCAAGCCCGAGAACATCTTCCTGCACACGCCACCCGGCGGCCCGCTGGGTGTGAAGCTCCTCGACTTCGGCATCGCGCGCGATCGGCAGTTCACGAACACCGTCACCGCCGAGGATGTCGCGCTCGGCACGCCGAACTTCATGAGCCCCGAGCAGGCGATGAACGCGCGGTCGGTGACCCCCGCGAGCGACGTGTGGTCGGTCGGGGTGATGCTGTACTGGCTGCTCGCGGGGCGCCTCCCGTTCGAGCGCGAGAACGCATTCAAGACGCTCGAGGCCGTGTGCTCCGAGGCGCCCCCGACGATCGACGAGGTCGGCGGCCCCGCCACGCGCGAGCTGGTCGCGCTCACGATGCGGTGCCTCGACAAGGATCCTCTACGGCGACCACCGAACGCCGCCGCGCTCGCGATCGAACTCGACGAGGTGCTCGGCCACTTCGAGACCGCGACTTCGCGAGAGTCCGCCGGCTATCGCCCCGCGCCCGCCGCGTTCGCGAGCCCGCCGCGCCTCGAGACCGAGCCGACCCCGCTGCTCCTCCCGCCGCCACCCGCGCCCGCGCCGCGTCGCGCGCCGCTGGTCGTCGCGGTCGTGTCGGGCCTCGTCGCGATCACCGGGCTCGCGGCGTGGTGGTCGTTCGATCGCCCGTCGACGGAAGTGCAGGCCCTCGAGTCGCCGGCGCGTACACTCGCGCCGCCACCCGAACCGCCTGCGCCCGTCGTCGATCCCGAGCCCGAGCCCGAGCCCGAGGAGGACGAGGTCGCGCTGGTGGAGCCGCCGAAGCGTAAGGCCCCCGCGCGGCGTCGCTCGGCGAAGCGCCCGCGGTCGGCGCGCACGAAAGCGGCCCAGGCCGAGCCCGCGCGGGTCGTGGCCGCGCCGCCGGTCGAGCCCGCGAGCGCGCCAGACCTGCTCGAGGCCCCGCCGACCGAACCGCGTGAGCGCGACGCGCCGGTCGACGTCGCGCCCCCGCCCGACGCCGGGCCGGAGGTGACGCGCGTGGCGGAGGCCGCCCCGCGAATCGACGCGGGCCCGGAGCGGCCCGCCGTCCCCGACGCGAGC
>JAUHYN010000992.1 GCA_030426505.1 bacterium
CGCTTGACCGCCTTCACGGCTGAGCCGTCGAAGATACGGGCCGGATCGGCATCGATGACTTTCGCGTTCTTCACCGTGCCGCGGATTTGCAGCGGACCGGCCTCGAAGTGGATCGCGTTCCTCACCATCACCGAGATGGTCTGGTTGTTGGCCATCCACCGCGGGAGCTTCTTCACGAACCACGAACGGATCTCGTCGTAGAGGGGCTCGAGCCGCTCGGACTGCGTCTCGCCGACGTCCCACATCACGCGCGACGGCGTCCTGAGGTAGCGGACCGCGAACCACGCGAGATCGAGGTCGAACGGGTAGAGCAGCGTCTGCTCGTCTTCGCGGATCGGTTTGGCGAGCTTGATTCGCCCCAGCGCGCGCGGCGCGAGGCGCTTGACCTCGGCTTCCATGGCGCGATTCGCGCCGCCGGAGCCGATCAATCGGAGGGTGTCGAGGCGGCCCACGCGGTCACGTGGGCCAAACGAAGCGTTCGACGCAAGACTTTTCGTCGCTGCGCCGCGGGCCGCTCGATCAGCGACGCGTCGACATCACGGCCCGGCCGCTTCGTCGAGGTGCTCCTTCTTCTCTTCGACTTCCTTCCACTCGTCGGCGTCGTCGAGCGGCTCCTTCTTCTCGGTGATGACGGGCCACAGGGGCGTCAGGCGAGCGTTGAGCTCCGTGTACGCTTCCCACTTCTCGGGCAGGTCGTCCTCCGCGAAGATCGCGGTGGTCGGGCACTCCGGCTCACAGGCCCCACAGTCGATGCACTCGTCGGGGTCGATCACCAGGAAGTTCTTGCCCTCGTGGAAGCAGTCGACCGGACAGACATCGACACAATCCGTGTACTTGCACTTGATGCAGGGCTCAGCGACGACAAAGGTCATGAAGCCCCTTTAGCCGGGAACCGACCGTCGATCAAGCGCACGTGACCCGCTTCGAAAACTTGGCTAGCGTGCGCCGCGAACATGGCGACCGATCGGATCCAGAGTTACCTCGAAGGCCGTTGGCAAGACGGAACAGGTGAGGGGAGCCCCCTCGTCGATCCCACTACGGAAGCGGTCGTCGCGACCGCGTCCACCGACGGCATCGACTTCGCGGCCGCCCTCGGACACGCGCGCAAAGATGGCAACGCCGCCCTCGCCGCCCTGACCTTCGCCGAGCGCGGCGCGCTCCTGCAGCGCATGTCGACCGCCTTGCACGATCGCCGCGAAGACCTGATCGCGTCGGCGATCCTCAACGGCGGCTGCACCCGCTCCGACGCCAAATTCGACGTCGACGGGGCGATCCTGGTGTTCTCGCACTACGCCGAGCTCGGCAAGGAGCTCGGCGACACGAAGCTCCTCGTCGACGGGGACGGCATCCAACTCGGACGCAGCCCGCGCTTCTGGGGACAGCACGTCTTCGTCCCGCGCAACGGCGTCGCCATCCTGATCAACGCGTTCAACTTCCCCGCTTGGGGCTTCGCGGAGAAGGCGGCGTGCGCGATCCTCGGCGGCATGCCGGTCATCACGAAGCCGGCGACCGCGACCGCTCACACCGCGTGGCTCGCGACCCGCGCGATCGTGGAAGGCGCCGACGTCCCCGCCGGCGTGTTCGGTTTCATCGGTGGCGGCGTCGGTGATCTCCTCGATCACGTCACGGGTCAGGACATCCTCGCGTTCACCGGGAGCGCGAGCACCGGCGCGATGCTCCGGTCGAACCCGAAGATCGTCGAGAAGAGCGTGCGCGTGAACGTCGAGGCCGACAGCCTCAACGCCGCGGTGCTCGGCCCCGACCTCGACCTCTCGAGTGAGGGCTTCAACCTCTTCGTCCGCGAAGTGACGCGGGAGATGACCCAGAAGACCGGCCAAAAGTGTACGGCCGTCCGCAGGATCTTCCTGCCCGAGGCGAACGCGGACGAGGTCATCGAAGCCCTCGGCGAGCGCCTCACTGGCCTCGCGATCGGGGACCCGTCCAGCGAAGACACCCGGATGGGCCCGCTCGCCTCCGCCCGCCAGCTCGCGGACGTCCAGAAGGGCGTCGCCCTGCTCCGCGAGGAGTCGGACGTCGTCGTCGGCGATCCGGACGCGCCGGTCGAGGGGCCGAACGGCAAGGGCTACTTCTTCGCGCCCGTCCTCCTGAAGGCGCGCGACCCGCAGACCGCCCGGCATGTCCACGCGCACGAAGTGTTCGGCCCGGTCGCGACCGTGGTGACCTACTCGGGCGAGCCCGAGGACGCCATCGAGCTGGTCCGCCGCGGCGAGGGCGGCCTCGTCACCTCGGTGTACAGCGACGACAAGAAGTTCACCGAGGCGATGGTCCTGGGCCTCGCCCCGTACCACGGCCGCGTCTACATCGGTTCCTCCAAGGTCCGGGACCACGCGCTGGGCTCCGGCCTCGTCCTCCCGCAGTGCGTCCACGGCGGCCCGGGGCGCGCCGGCGGCGGCGAGGAGCTCGGGGGCCTGCGCGGCGTCCAGCACTACATGCACCGGGTCGCGATCCAGGGCTCGCGCCCGATGGTCGAGAAGATCTGCGACACCAAGCCCGCCTCCTGATCGTCCCTGTCCGATTCATTGCGAGCGGTTTCGACCCGCACTATCCTGGCGCAGGGATCCGTCACCGGCGATCTCCAGCTGGGTAAGCCGCATGACGTCGATGCTCGAGGTGTTACGGGAGTACAAGCACCTCAGTGCCCAGAAGAAGCGCGACGGCCAACTCCCCCAAGCCCTCGAGACGCGCCTGTCGGAGCTCGAATCCCTCGTCCGCGCCGAACGCGATCGCCGCAGCGGACCCGCGCCCGCCGCGCGCGGGATGAGCCGAACCGGCGCGTCGAGTGCCGACCTCCCCGCGCTGCGATCGTCCGGGGATCTGCCCGCGCAGACCCCGCCGCACGGCTCGCGATCCGACCTCCCCGCGCAGGCGCCGCGCGGCGCTTCTCGCGCGCCGCGACGATCGAGCCGCACCTCCCAGTCCGACCTCCCCGCGCAGACGCCGCGCGGTTCGAGTCGCGCGTCGCAGTCGGACCTCCCCGCGCAGACGCCGCGCCCCGCGCAGCGCCGCGGACGACGACGCAAGCCAGCCGCCGAAAGCGCGGCGGACACCGCGAAGACCGCCGACGTCGCGGCGAAGAAGTCGTGGCTCGCGGATCCCGTCCGAAGGCGACGCGTGGCGTGGGCCGGCGCGATCGCCGCGCTCGTGCTGTGCCCGGTCGTCGCGCTGTTGTTCGGCGTCTCGATCGACGACGTGCTCGGCGGCCTCCTCCCGTACGTCGCCGTGTTCGCGGGGATCGGTTGGGCGCTCTTGTACCCCGCGCTGATGTGGTGGCGCGAACGCGCCGCGCGCCACTCGACCGCGCACCTCAACGAGCCCGACTTCGAAGCGCGCGCGCCGGTGGTCGAGCCGGTCGTCGCGGTGCTCACCGGCCTCGGCGCCGTGACCTGGCTCGTGATGGGCGACTACGCGGACCAAGGCCTCGTGCGGACGGTCGGCTTCCTGTTGGGCGCGACGCTCGGCCTCGGCGGCGGCGCGGTCGTCGCGATCCTCGTGGTCCGGCCTATCGCGCGTCGGCGCGCCGCGGAGCGCGCGTACGATCAGTACCTCGAAGCCGGCACCTTCCAGCTCAACAAGAACAACGCGAAGCGCGCGCACCGGCTGTTCGAGAA
>JAUHYN010000993.1 GCA_030426505.1 bacterium
CTCGAAGACGGTCGTCATCAAGCGGATGCTCCCGCACCTCGTTCGCAAGCCGCAGTTCGTCGACATGTTCGTCGCCGAAGCGACACTCGCCGCGCAGGTCCAACACCGGAACGTCGTACAGGTGTTCGAACTCGCGCAGCTCGACAGCGGCGAGTACTTCATCGTGATGGAGTTGGTCGACGGGGCCGACTTCCGCGCGATGTTGAAGTCCGCCGCGCGTCGTCACCTCCGCGTGCCGCCGTGGTTCACGGTCCACGTCGTCGCCGAGATCCTCGACGCCCTCGACTACGCGCACAACCTCCAGGACGAGGCGGGACACCTCCGCAACATCGTCCACCGCGACGTCACGCCGTCGAACATCTTCCTGTCGAACCGCGGTGAGGTGAAGCTCGGCGACTTCGGCGTCGCGCACGACACCGCGCGCCCGTGGCAGACGCAGGCCGGCCAGCTCAAGGGCAAGGTCGCGTACATGGCGCCCGAGCAGCTCTACACCCGATCGATCGACGCGCGCACGGACCTGTTCGCGGCGGGCGTCGTGCTGTGGGAGGGCCTCGCGCAGCGGCGGCTCTTCGGCGGCGGTCCGGACATCGAGGTGATGAACCGGATCGTGAACGGGCCGCGGCGCGCCGTGACGCACTACGCGAAGGACGTGCCGCCCGATTTCGATCGTCTGATCCTCAAGGCCGTCTCGGTCGATCCGCAAGACCGCTTCCAGTCCGCCGCCGAGATGAAGGCCGCCGTGCTCGAGCTCGGCGCGCGCTTCGGCCCGCCCCCGCGCGACGAAGCCGTGCGCTCCGTGATCGACGTGATGTGCGGGCGGTCCGCGCCGGAGACCGCGGGCGTCGGTTCGATCGAGAACGCGAAGAAACCTTCCGCTTCGGACAGTCACCCCTCAGCCGCGCGGTCGCGCGCGACGTCCGGGTTCCGTTCGTTCTCGTCGACCGGGAGCGAGTCGCCGGTGCCCGAGGACCCGGTCGACGACCCGCTCTACTATCAAGCGCCCGGCGACTCCGCGCCGCGCCGGACCGGCGGCCAGATGGCGGTCGGCGGCGGCTACGCGAACCGCGACATCGACCCGCCGCCCGCGCCGGTGGCCGTGGAGCCGCCGTCCGAAGCCGAGCTCCAGCTGGGACTCGCGCAGGGTGTGTCGCCGCAGCCGAACGTCGAGACGCCGGCCGGCGGGACGCCTCGCCCCTCGGCCTGGGCGCGCGGTCCGCAAGGCGCGCCGCCGCTGCCCCCGCGCGCGGCGCCGCTGCGGGGCGGCTCTTCGCACGACTCGCTGAGGAAGCTCGAGGCGATCACTTCGGACCTCCCGCCGCTGCCGTCGGTGCCCGCGCGCCTCCCGCCGCCGCGGCGCCCGAGCGGTCCCGTCCTCCTCGCCCCCGATGCGCTCACGCCGATCCCCGAGGCCGCCGATCCGGACAGCGCGATCGAAGCCCTCGTCGAAGAGGCCGTACAGGACGTCCGCGCGATGCCGGAGGCGCGCCTGGAAGTGGTCCCGCGTGACTCGGTCCTCGCCGGCCTCGACGTCCGTCGCCACGCGAGCCGCGTCTCGGACGACGCGATGCGGAAGTGGGGCGCGTACGGGCTCGACGACGTCACGTACGAGGGCGAGCACCCGTTCTGGTTGCGCGACAACGCCGACGCGAAGATCGGCCCGTGCGAGTACCACCGCGCGATCGACATCGCGCGCTCCGAGCTCCGCGCGCGCATGTCGACGACGTCGCAGATCTCGGCGGACGGGACGCACTGGATCTCGCTGCGCGACTTCGCGTTGCTCGTGGGTATGGAGTCGATGCTGAGGCACGACGACGAGCTCGTCCCGAAGAGCGGGCTGCTGGTGGGGTCGCTGGAGCGGCGCTCGCTCGCGTCGGTGTTCGGGATGCTCGCGCGCAACCAGGCGACGGGGCGGTTGTTCGTGGTGGAGCGCCTCGGCCAGGCCACGGACTTCCGCGAGATCGAAGTCGTGAAGGGCCGCCCCACGTACGTGTACGCGAACGGCGCGCGGCTTCAGCTCCCGGATCTGTTGGTCGAGAAGAAGCTCGTCCCCGAGAACTTCATCGGGCGCCTCGTGCATGACGCGGTGAAGCAACGGAAGTCTCTCGCGGCGCTCGCGAGCGCTTACCTCGCGTCGGACCTCGGGCGCTACGTCCCGCTGTTCATGAAGGAGCGCCTGGTCGACGCCTTCGCGCGCTCGTCCGGCAAATTCACGTTCGACGAGCGTTCCGACGTCAAACACAAGAAGCCGTTCGCGAAGTCGATGAACGCGCTCCTCCCCGAGCTGGTGCATCGCGCGATCGACAACCACACGCTGATGCACGTCCTCCGCTCGGTGATGGAGGTCGAACTCCGCCCCGCCGAGACCTTCGGCCGCCGCCTCGACGAGATGGGCCTCACCCGCGCCCAACTCGGCGCCGCCTCCTACCTCGCGAACGGCCGCAAGCTCTCCGCCCTCCTCCGCCAGTGGCCGGAGGACAAGCGCCTGTACCTGACGATGGCGTACGTGCTGACCGAGACCGAGCTGCTGAAGCCGGCGTGATGGCAGAACGGTCTTAGGCGCAATACCGGTCACTTAACGGCGAGAGCAAGTCTCGCCTGGTGACCTTCGCTCGCCTGCGGCTTGCTGCGCGGTCGCCTGGCGGCTCCCTTGCGGACCTCCGCGATCGACAGCGACGGGGTTCGTCAGCCGTCATCGCCTAAGTGAGCGGCATTGGTCTTAGGCGCGTTCCTCGAAGCTCTCGACGAGCGCACGTAGCGCCGCCGAGGGCACGGAATCGTCCGTACCTCGAGTGCAGGCGACGCGGTAGACCGCCGATGAGGTCTGAACGAAGTAGGACTCCTCTACCCGAGTGCGTGGTCCGTCACGAGTCTCGCGGGTCCGCGAGCGTACGAGGCGACGCGCTCTCAGCTCACCGACCGAGAACTTCTCGTCGGTAAACTCCTCGCGCCGCCCGGCGTTCCGCACGCTCTCCTCGCGCCAGGGTGTGAAGCAGATGAGGTGGTCGCCAATGTCGACCGCGAGCGCCGCCCACGGCTGCCCGGCGAGGCGCGTCCACTCGGCAGCCCGACCACCGTCCGGGAGACGAACGCGAATCCGTTGAGTGTCGTTGACGACGTGAGCGCCATCGACCCGGTAAGGGCAGGGTCCGCGTGGCCCGACTTGCCTGAACGCTTCTGGGTTTGCGTCTATCCGCCTTCGTAGGAGACGCAGGCCAATGAAGAGGAGGGGGCGCATGAGGAAAGAGATCAGCCACCCGAGGACGCGCCAACTGAGTGGCGCCTCGAACTTCGGTGCATCGATGTGGGCCTGGCGGTCTTGTGGCGGCGGCGCCCGCCAGAGCCCGTCACTGTGCAGGTCGAACGCAGCGCGAGGGCTCGGCCTTCGGAAGCGGAGCTCGACGACCCTCCAGCGCTCCGGCACGTCCTCGCCTGCCTCGAGGTACTGATAGTCGGTCGCCGCCGCTTCGATCTCCAGAGCTTCGCCGCACTCACGCGCGCCAGCCTCGCGAAACAGACTCCACTTCTTCTGAAGGCGAGCGATGCGTGCGGCCCGGTCGGGGAGCCCGACCTCACGTGCGACAACCTCGGGCGCACCGGCGTAGATCGCTTCGTCGGCGGGGTCGTCGAA
>JAUHYN010000994.1 GCA_030426505.1 bacterium
TCACGCCGAAGCCGCCGAGCGCGGCGACCGGCATGAACGGCGGCTGCCAGACCTGCTGATACATCGACAGCTCGTTGAGGATCGCGCGGCCGCGCAGCAGGAACATCTCGGACTGCGCGACCCCGACGTCCTCGAGGACCTCGAAGTCCTCGGGCACCGGCACGCTCAGCGTCACCGGCACCGGCGCGGTCGCGTACAACAGGCTCCCCGCCGCGAGGGGCTCGGGCCGCGCGACCACGACCGGGACGGTCTGGCCGGCGTACTTGGCGAGGGTCCGCGCGAGCTCCTCGCCGCGCTGCACCTCGTCCGCGCCGATCTTCATGATCTCGTCGCCGGTCGCGAAGCCGCCGGCGTTCTTGGCCGGGAACGCGACGCCGACCCCCGTCCCGTGGGACGCGCCGACCACGCCGATGATCCCCCAGTCGGTCGTCTCGCCGAACGGGTCCTGCCGGCGGATCTTCTTGGGCGTGACCTCGAGCTCGACGAGCTGCCCGTCGCGCTCCACCTTGATCGGGGTCTTCTGCTCGGGGCGCGCGCTGATCAGCTCCGTGATGCGGTGGAAGCTCCAGGTGCGCTCACCGTCGACCTCGACGATGCGATCGCCCGGCTGCAGCCCCGCGACGTCCGCCGGGTCGCCGATCTCCATCTGCCCCACGATCGGGGACGGCACCGTCGGCCCGAGGAGGTTGTAGGCGAAGAAGCAGACGATCGGGAACACGAGGTTGAAGGTGGGCCCCGCCAACGCGACGATCGCGCGCTGGTGCAGCGGCGCCGTCGTGAACGCGCGGTCCTTGTCCTCCGGCTCGACCTCTTCACCGGGGTTGTCGCCGACCATCTTCACGAACCCGCCGAGCGGGACCGCGGCGATCTGGTAGACCGTCTCGCCGTGCGTGAACTTCACGAGCGCCGGGCCGAACCCGAGCGAGAACTTCGTCACTTTGATGTCGAAGTACTTCGCCGCCAGGAAGTGCCCCAGCTCGTGGACGAAGATGAGGATCCCGATGAAGACGATGAACGCCGCGATCGCTGCGGGACCGAATGACCAGGGTACGCCCATCACCACCCCCCGAGGAGGCCATCTGCGAGCCTAGCACGTGATGCCGGCTCTCAGGGCGCAACAATCACGCCCCCGGGTTCATGCCGCGCTGCCTTGCAGGGGGCGTACCCCCGCGACGAACCGGCCGAGCCGCGCCGTCAGATCGGCCCGGGACGCCGGCTTGAGGAGGTAGTCGTCCATCCCCGCCGCGAAGCACGCGTCGCGCTCCGACTCGAGCGCACGTCCCGTCATGGCGATCACGTACGGGGCGCGCGCCCCGCGGCGACGACGGATCTCGGACGTCGCCTCGAGCCCGTCGAAGATCGGCATCTCGCAATCCATGAGGACGACGTCGTAGCCCTGCTCGTCGACCTTGGTGACGGCGTCCAGGCCGTTCGCCGCGACGTCGACTCGACACCCGATCGACTCGACCAGACGCGCCATCACGCGGCGGCTCACGTTGTCGTCGTCGACGACGAGCACCGCGAGGTCGAACCGATCCGCGCCGGGCGCATCGGCGTCGGCGCTGCGCCCGGCGACCTCGAGCACCAGCTCGATCCAGAACGAAGAGCCCGACCCGTGTTTGCTCTCCACGCCGATCCGTCCGCCCATCAACTCGACGAGTCGACGACAGATCGTGAGGCCGAGCCCGGTCCCCTGCGCGTGGAGCGCGTGGTCCGTCCCGGCCTGCTCGTAGGGGAGGAAGATGCGCTCCACGTCGGCGGTCTTCATGCCGAGCCCGGTGTCGCGGACCTCGACGCGGATGCGGCGGCGCTCTGCGTCGTAGCGGTGCGCCGTGACCTCGATGTCGATCCAACCGTTCTCCGTGAACTTCACCGCGTTGGCGACGAGGTTCGAGACGACCTGCTGGATCCGGAGCGCGTCGCCGAGGAGGAACCGCGGCACGTCCGGAGCGATCTTCGCGACGAGCGTGTTGCCGCGCCCGTCGGCGCGCGCCTTCAACAACCGCACGACGTTTTCGGCGATCCCGCGGACGTCGAACGGCTCCTCGACGATCGCGAACTCGCCCGCGTCGATCTTCGAGAGGTCGAGGACGTCGTTCACGATCCGCAGCATCGCGAAGCCGGACTGCGCGATCGTCTCGAGGCCGTCGCGCTGCTCCGGGTCGTCCTCGCGGTCGAGCATCAGCTCCACCGTCCCGAGGATCCCGGAGAGCGGGGTCCGGATCTCGTGGCTCATCGTGGTTAGGAACTCGCCGCGCTGGCGGTTCGACTCTTCGAGGCGCTGCGCCGTGTCGAGCAGGTCGCGGGTACGACGCTCGACCTGCGCCTCGAGCGTGTCCGTCCGAACCGCGAGGTGCGCGAGCTGCCCGCGCAGCAGGTCGCTCTGGGTGACGACCCCCACGAGCGTGCCGTGTGAAGAGAGGACGGGGAGCCGGCGGATCCGCCGCTCGACCATCGTGCGCATCGCCATCTCGGACGTCGCGTCGGGCGAGGTCGTCACGAGCGGCGTGCTCATGATCTCGTGGGCGTAACGCTCCGAGCGATTGTCCGTGGTCAGCACCCGGTCGAGCTCCGCGACCAGGTCGCGCTCGCTGATCACCCCGACCGGACGCGCTTCGTCGCAGACGACCACGCAGGAGATCGCCTCCTCGCGCATTCGGCGGGCGACTTCGATGAGCGGCGCATCGAGCGGAACGCACCACACACCGCGCGACATCACGTCACGGACGGTAAAACTCGCCATCGCTTGGGGAGTTCGGACGGACTGCGCAAGATCTTCAGTGCTGCGGCCTAGAACACGGAGAGCCAGCCGACGGCGTCGTTTCGAATCAGGACAGCGTACGCGAGCAGTAGGGGTCCCACGAAGATCAGCGCGTCGATCCGGTCGAACAGCCCGCCGTGCCCCGGCATGATCCGCCCGGAGTCCTTCACCCCGGTCGAGCGCTTGAGGAGGCTCTCCGCGAGGTCGCCGATCTGCCCGAGCACCGTCCCCACCGGCGCGAGGATCGCGAGGTGGACCGGGTCGATCCCCGGACCGAAGAAGTGGTTGAGCGCGAAGGCGCCCGCCGTCGCCGCCACGACCCCACCGACGGAGCCCTCCCAGGTCTTCTTGGGGCTCACCGCTTCGTAGAGCTTGTGTTTCCCGAAGAACCGCCCCGCGAAGTAGCCGCCGGTATCACTACCCCACGCGATCACACACGCGAGGTAGAGCCACGCGCTCCCCCCGGGGAGGAGCCTGAGCGACGCCGTCGCCGCGAGGAGCCCACCCGCCCACAGGATCCCCGTCACCGACAGCGAGGCGCGCGCCGCGACCGTGGCCTGATCGCCGATCCGGAACAGGAAGAAGATCCAGACGAACATCACCAGCGCCGCGAAGATCACGATCGCGCGGTCCCCGCTCATGCGCCCGGTGAGGATCAGCGCCATCACGAGCGTGCCCACCGCGGTGAGCACGTACGTCGCCGTGCGGTCGCCCTTGTGGGCCATCCCCATCGCCTCGTTGACGCTCACCGCGCCCACGAACAGGACGAGCCCGAGGAACCACAGGCCCCCCATCTCGATGAGGAACACCGCGATCGGGAGCGCGATCAACGCGCTGAGGATGCGTGTCAGCAAGCCTCACCGTCGA
>JAUHYN010000995.1 GCA_030426505.1 bacterium
AGACCGAGGCCGGGCAGGTCAAAGGCAAGTACGCGTACATGTCGCCCGAGCAGTGCCAGGGCAAGCCGCTGGATCTCCGCTCCGACATCTTCTCGCTCGGCACCGTGCTGTACGAGCTGTCGACGTGCCGCCGTCTATTCAAGCGAACGACGGACATGCTCACGCTGGAGGCGATCTGCTCCGAGGACGTCGTCCCGCCGTCGAAGCTCGTCAACAACTACCCCGCCGAGCTCGAGCGCATCGCGTTGAAGGCGCTGAACCGCGACCGCAGCAAGCGGTACCAAAGCGCGCTCGAGATGCGGCGCGACCTCCTCGCGCTCTCGCAGGATCTCAACCGCGGCAAGGTCCCCGAGGTCTCGCTCGCGAAAGTGATGCACAAGCTGTTCGAGGATCGCATCGAACAGAAGCGGAGCCTCCTGTCGCGCATCCACTCCGGCGACAACATCACGAGCGTCCCGATCGCGGAGTCCGACGCGTCGGTCGAGCTCCCGAACGTCGCGCTCTCGGACGACGGGCCCCAGTCGGACAGCGCGATCTCGCTCCCGGATATCTCACACCCCGGCTTCGCGCCGCGGCGTCGCGGGTGGATGTTCGGTGCGGTCGCCGCAGCGGCCGCGGTGATCGTCGCGACCGGGCTCCTCACCGCCGGCAACTCGCAGGACGCGGGCGCGGACACCGCGGGCGCGAAGGAGGCCGTCGCGGTGAAGGCCGAACCTCCGCCGCCGCCACCGCCCGAGCCGGTCGACGCCCCGAAGGTGAGCGTGCGCGTGGAGACGGATCCGCCTGGCGCGATCGTGAAGATCGACGGCAAGGTCTTCGGCCTCACGCCGACCTACCTGTTGCTCGAGAAGAGCCAGGAAGCGGTCGAGGTGTTGCTGTCGCTCGAAGGCCACGAGCCGCGGACGGAGAAGGTCGTCCCGGACGTCGATCAGAAGTTCAGGCTCGAGCTCGCCGCGCTGACGGTGACACCCGAAGTGACGCCGGAGCCCGACGAGCCGGAGCCCGAGGTCACCGCCGAAGCGCCGCCGCCCGCGCGGCGTCGTGTGCGTCGCTCGCGCCGCACGCCGGATCCTACGCCCGAGGCCCCGAAGGCCGACGAGGATCCGTACAGCCGCTTCGACTGACGCGCGCTCAACCGCCCTGCGCGGTGACCCAGCGGCGCACGCGCTTCGCCAGCACCGGGAGGGACACGGCGCCGCCCGTGAGCACGGCGTCGTGGAAGCCTTTGATGTCGAACTCGTCTCCGAGCGCTTTCTCCGCGTCGCGGCGCAGCCGCCAGATCTCCATCTGCCCGGTCTTGTACGCGACGGCCTGCCCCGGCCAGACGATGTAGCGGTCGACCTCGTTGTCGATGTTGTTCGCGGCGAGCGCGGTGTGCTCCAGCATGTACTGCTTCGCTCGGTCGCGGCTCCAACCCATCGCGTGGATGCCGGTGTCGACGACCAGCCGCGACGCGCGCCACGCCTCGTAGCTCAGCATCCCCATTCGATCGAGGTCGCCGGTGTACAGGCCCATCTCGTCCGCGAGCTGTTCGGTGTACAGCGCCCAGCCCTCGACGAACGCGGTGAGCCCGAGGTGGCGACGGAACGCGGGCATCGCCGGGAGCTCCTGCGCGATCGCGATCTGGAGGTGGTGGCCCGGGATCGCCTCGTGGAAGGAGAGCGCCTCCATCTCGTACTTCGTCCGCGTCGTCGGCTTGTACGTGTTGACGTAGTACTCGCCGGGCTTCGACCCGTCCGGCACCGGCTGTTGGTAGTACGCGACGGTGGTGAACGGCGCCTCGTAGTCCGGGATGATCGCGACGACGCAGTCCGCCTTCGGCAGCACGCCGAAGTAGTCCGGGATCGCGGCGCGCGCCTTCGCGAGCGCGGACTCGGCCTTCTTCACCACGGCCTCTCCGCTCTCGAAGAAGTTCGCCGGATCCGTGCGGAGCCGCTCGAGGATCGCGGGGAGCTCTTCCGACCCGAACAGCTTCTTCCCCAGCGCCTTCATCTCGCCGTTGATGCGCGCGATCTCGGACTTGCCGGTCTCGTGGATGTCCTTCGCGCTCGTCGGCAGGCCCGTGTAGTACGCGACGCGCGCCTCGTAGCACTCGGCGCCGAACGGAAGCGCGCCGAGGCCGGTCTCCTCCGGGCTCCGCGCGTGAGGGAGGATCTTCTTTTCGAGGAGCGCCTGGTAGCGAACGATCGCGGGGCGCACGCTCGACTCGAGCGTCGCTTCGAGCGCCGCGGCGAACTTCTCCTTCTCGCCTTCGCCCCACGCGTAGTCCGCGTCGACCGCCTTCATCGCCGCCCACGTGTTCGTCGGCTTCGCGAGTTGGTCCTTCACCATCTCGAGCACGCGCCGCACCGACTCTGCGTTCGCGTACACGCCGGCCTCCGCGCCGCGCGCGAGGTGCTTGATGGTCCAGTCGATCTGTTCGCCCGCGAGGCGGTACCGCGTGACGAGGTTTTCGGCGTCCGCGTACGACTTGATCGGGTGCGCCTTCGCGAGCTCGTTCCAATCGGTGACGGGGTTCGAGCGCGGCGACAGCGCCCACGTCTCGAACTGGCAGACGTCGAGCGCTGCGTTCTTCTCGAGCATGGAGGTGAAGAGCTCGAGCGTGGTCGCGTCGGACTCGGAGAGCCCATCCGTCGGGATGGCCTCCGCGCGCGCGAGGAAGTCGCGGGTCGCTCTTCGCTGCGCCGCGATGCCCGCCTCCGATCCGTCGCCGACCTGATCGTCGTAGCGGTGATCGCCCAGACGCGTGGCCCAGATCGGGTGCGTCTTCATCAGGTGCGCCCAGTGCTCCGAGAGGAGCGCGCCGAGCGCGTCGTCCTCCACGCCGAGGCGCGCGATGTCGGTGCCGGTCTCCGGCGCGGGGTGCGTCGTGTCGCCGTTCTGTCCGGCGGCGCAGCCGAGCGCGAGCGTGAGCGCGAGGGGGAGGCTTCGCTTCATGCGGAGCGTCCTACCACTCGGGGGGAGGGGTCACCAAACGTTGTAGCGGCGCCGGTTGGCCTCGTGCTCCTCGGCCGTCCGCGCGAAGTGGATGCGCTTGTCGGCGTCGTGCAGGTAGTACCAATACTTCGAGGCCTCGGGGCGCAGCGCGGCGAGGAGCGAGGGCAACGAGGCCGCGCCGATCGCGGTCGGCGGGAGGCCGGCCTTCAGGCGCGTGTTGTACGGATCGTTCGGGTCGCGGAGCTTGGCGAGGAACGGCTTGCGCTCGTTCCAGTTCTCCAGCGTGTAACGGCTCGTCGCGTCCACGCCGAGGGGCGTGTTCGAGTCGAGCCGGTTGTACATCACGCCGGCGACCTTCGGGCGCGTCTCGGGGACGGGCTCTTCGCGCTCGAGGAGTGACGCGAGCTTCACGAGGTCGTCGAGCGTGCGGCCGCTCTTCGCGATCTCGTCCGCGTGCGGTTTGGCGAAGCGACGGTGGAACGCGTCGAGTTGGCGTTGGATCAACAGGTCCACGTCGACGGGGCCGGGCGGGACCATGTACGTCTCCGGGAGGAGGTAGCCCTCGAGCGTCTTCGGGGGCTTCGGGAACGCGGTCTCGAAGCGTGAAGGGTCGCTCGCCGCGGCGAGGTACGTGCCCGGCTCGATCAGGCCCTTCGCGGCGAGCGAAGGGCCTGATCGAGCCGGG
>JAUHYN010000024.1 GCA_030426505.1 bacterium
CCGCTGCTGGAAGACATCCGCGACGAATCGGCGGAAGACATCCGCGTCGTGCTGGTGCCAAAGAGCCGCAGCGTCGATCCCGACCTGATCGTTTGCCGGCACACGCTGGAGCACATTTCGCCGGTCGCCGACTTCGTCGACGGCATCGCCGATGTGGTGGGCGAACGGAAGAATGTCTCCGTCTTCTTCGAGACGCCGGATGCCTTGCGCGTGCTCAAGGAAGGTGCCTTCTGGGACATCTATTTCGAGCACTGCTCCTACTTCACCATGGGCTCCCATGCGCGGCTCTTCCGGCAGGCGGGCATGACCGTGACCGACCTCGGCCTCGCCTATGGCGACCAGTACATCATCCAGTACGCCGAGCCCGGCGAGGACGTAGTTGATCGCGTCGGCGAAGTCGGGGGCCTCGCTGACGACGCCGTTGACGCCGCGGAGCGCGGTCGGGACCTGGTCCGGGTACCCGTCCAGCCTCTCCACGATCGGGAGGATGAAGGCGTTGTTCCGAACGAAACGCACCGCGAGCTGTGTGCAGGCGTCGTCTCGCTTCGGCCCGCCGAAGTAAACCGCCGCGCACGACGCGGGCGCGACCGAGGTATCGAACGTCGCCTCGGTGTGGAGCGTGAGGTGCGCAGAGAGATCGAGCGCCGCGAACGCGCGTCGCAGCGCGGCGCCGAACGCGGCGACGGGGGCGTCGTTCGGCGCGAGGATGACGACGGCGTAGTCGCCGGTGGTCATGTCCCGAGCGCTCGGCGCAGCGACTCGGGATCGAAGGCGACCTCGGCGACTCCGCGGATCGCGGACGGCGCCGCGCCGCGCGTGCCCGGGAGGCGCACGGGAATGATCTGCTTGTGGTGGCTGAGCGCGTGTTGGACCTCGTAGCCGACCCACTGGCTGTTGTGGGTGTCGTTCCCGATCAAGACCACGACTGCCGCGGCGCCTTTGAGCAGCGGGGAGAGTTCGCGCTTGATTCTCCGCTCCCCGTCCTGCCGCACGTCGCGGCGCTCCGACGTGACTTGTACCGGTCCGAGGCGACGCGCCTCTCCCCAACCCACCACGTCTTCCTTATGGCTCGCGTCCTCGTACACGTAGCTCACGAACACCGACTTCATCTCTTGCTTCCCCCTTGGGCCCGCCCGGCGCCTCGACGGGTACGCGGGCTCTGGCGGGTTGTCGCCGCAACCCCCCCGCACCCCGACGACGCCTCGCCGCGCGGTCCCGTTCGGGTTGCAGACGCCCGGGGCCGCGCTTCGTGGCGCCCGCGTGGGCGCGAAGCGCCTCGCCGACAACCCACCAGAATCCGCGTACCGGCCGGCGCCGATCCGCGACTCCCCCCCTGTACGATTCGACAGGTCGAGACCTCTCCGCGCCCGCGAACGAAATCTCTCGCCCGATCTGCGGGCTTCCACGGGGTTGGCATCTGTCTACCGTTTGGTAGAGAGTCGCAGACGGGACGGTCGATGGAGGTCCGCGCGCAGATCTTGGAGCAAGCCACGCGGCTTATCGCGGCGCGCGGCTTCGAGGGGACGTCGCTGCAAGCGATCGCCGACGCGGTCGGCGTGAAGAAGCCGTCGGTCCTCTACCACTTCCCGTCGAAGGTCGAGCTCAAGCGCGCGGTCCTCGACGACGTGCTCTCCCGGTGGAACGACGTGCTCCCGCGCCTGCTCATGGCTTCGGCGCTGACCGGCCTCGCGAAGTTCGACGCCGTGATGAACGAGCTGTGCCGCTTCTTCGCGGACGATCCGGATCGCGCGCGGCTCATTGTGCGCGAGCTCCTCGATCGCCCGGGTGAGATGAAGACCGCGCTCGAGCAACAGGTTCGGCCGTGGGTCGACGTCGTCGCGTCGTTCATCGAGAAGGGGCAACAGGCCGGTCAGATCCAGGCCGGCGTCGATCCCCAGACCTACGTCCTCCACGTCGCCTGTTTCGCGCTCGCGAGCTTCGCGACCTCCCACGCATTCGATCTCGCACTCGGGGCGCGCGCCGGCGGGCGCGTCGATCCCCGCGCGCAAGCGGAGCTCATCCGCATCGCGCGCACCAGCCTGTTCGAGGAGAGCTACCTCTCCCACCAGTCCGCCAAAGGAGAAAAGTGATGGCCAGCTTCTACACCGACAACGACGACCTCCGCTTCTACGTCGAGAAAGGGATCGACTGGGCGCCGATCGTCGAACTCACCGAGTTCTTCCACAAGTCACCCGACGGGTTCGAGAAGTGGCAGGACGCCGTCGAGATGTACCGCGACATCCTCGCGCTCGTCGGTGAGTTCTCCGCCGACGAGATCGCGTCGCGCGCGGCCGAGATCGATCGCCAGGGCATGACCGTCGAGGACGGCGAAGTCGTCTTCAGCCCGCCGCTCCAGGAGATCTTCGACCAGCTGAAGGCGCTCGAGCTCCACGGCATGACCATCCCGCGCGAGCTCGGCGGTCAGAACTGCCCTCTCACCGTCTTCTACCTCGCGAGCGAACTCATCGCGCGCGGCGACATCTCCGTCATGACCCACAACTCCTTCCACGGCGCGATGGCGATGGCGATGCTCGTCTACTCGTTCCAGGAGGGCACGACGGAGTTCGACGCCGAGAAGGGCGTCATCACCAAGACCCGCTTCGCCGAGGCCATCGAAGAGATCCGCAAGGGCGATGCGTGGGGCGCGATGGACATCACCGAGCCCAACGCCGGCAGCGACATGGCCCGCCTCGCGTGCGCCGCCAAACTGGGTGAAGACGGCCAGTGGCGCCTCACCGGCTCGAAGATCTTCATCACCTCCGGACACGGCAAGTACCACTTCGTCATCGCCCGCACGGAGGAGGTGAAGGACCCCACCGATCCCATGTCCGGGCTCGCGGGCCTGTCGATGTTCCTCGTCGAGGCGTACGAGGATACGGAAGATGGCCGGAAGCGGTTCGTCGAGATCGATCGCCTCGAGGAGAAGCTCGGCCACCACGGCTCCGCCACCACCTCGCTCACGTTCGAGGACACCCCCGCCCACCTGATCGGCGCGCGCGGCGAGGGCTTCAAGTACATGCTCATCCTCATGAACAACGCGCGCGTCGGCGTGGGGTTCGAGTCGCTCGGTCTGTGCGAGTCCGCGTACCGCATGGCCGTCGCGTACGCCGAGGAGCGCGTGTCGATGGGCAAGCCGATCGGCCGTCACGAGATGCTCGCCGACTACCTCGACGAGATGCGAACGGACATCCAGGCGATCCGCGCGCTCGGCGTCACGTGCGCCGTCAACGAAGAGAAGGCGCAGAAGACGAAGATGATGCTCGAGGCTGGCTTCGTCCCCGCGGCGAAGCGCGCCGAGCACGAGCGCAAGCAGAAGAAGTTCGCGCGCGACTCGCGTCGGCTCACGCCGCTCCTCAAGTACTTCGCGTCGGAGAAGGCGGTGGAGATGGCGCGCCGTTGCATCCAGATCCACGGCGGCGTCGGGTACACGACCGAGTACGGCGGCGAGAAGTTGCTGCGCGACGCGATGGTCCTCCCGATCTACGAGGGCACCAGCCAGATCCAGTCGCTGATGGTGATGAAGGACGTCCTCATGGGCGTGCTGAAGAACCCGCGCCGCTTCGCGCGGAAGATCGCGCAGACCAAGTGGCGCGCGGCGTCGGCGCGCGACCCCCTCGAGCGTCGCGTCGCCAAGCTCCAGGCGTTGGCGCTCTCGAGTCAGCAGCACCTCCTCACGCGCACCGCCGCGGACAAGTTCAGCACGCTGAAGGGGCAGCCGATCCAGGAGTGGCCGCAGCGCTTCCTCGAGAACTGGGATCCCAAGCGCGACTTCTCTTACGCGATGCTCCACGCCGAGCGCCTCACGCGGCAGCTGATCGACGAGGCGATCGTCGAGATCCTCTTCGCGCAGGCGAAAGCCCACCCGGAGCGCCGTGAACTCCTCGAGCGCTACCTCGAGCGCGCCGAGCCGCGCGCGCGCTTCCTCCACGACGAGATCACGACCACGGGCGCGCGCCTCCTCGCGCGCCTCGAAGCGCAGGAGGCGGAAGCGTCCACGCGCCAGGCCGGTTGAGCGCTCACTCGGGCCCGTACGCCGCGAGGAAGATCCGCACCGCCTCCTTCACGTGCCGCCGGAGCGCGGCCCGGCCGGGGAGGGCGTCGTCTCCGAGGAGCATCGAGCGACTCAGCGGCTCGGCCATCACCAACCAGTTGAAGTGTGACGCCGCGATCTTCGGATCCGGAGCGCGCAGGAGCCCTCGCGCGTGGAGCTGCGCGAACGTCTCCGCGAGCGCGCCGATCGCACGGCCGGGTCCACTCGCGTAGACCACTTCGCCGAGCTCGCCGAAGCGCTGCACCTCTCCGATCACGAGTCGCCGCAGCCGCATGAGCTCGGGCGTCCGCACGATCTCGATCAGCCGGTTCCCGTAGGCGATCAGGTGGGCCTCGAGGTCGCCGTCGAACTCGTCGTTCATCCCGCGCTGCACGGCGTCACCTGGGGCCCCGGTCATGTCGCGCACCATCGACTCGAAGAGCACCTCCTTGCTCTCGAAGTGCGCGTACACCGTCTGCTTGGCGACCGCCGCCTCCGCCGCGACGTCGTCCATGCTCGTCGCCGCGTAGCCGCGATCGAGGAAGAGCGAAGCCGCGGCGTCGAGGATCGCGCGGTGTTTCCGTTCTCGCTGGGTGGTGCCCTTCGCCTTCGGTCTCGTCATCGACTCCGTTGACATCATGCCTCGAACAAGACTAGACGGTCTAGTCTAGATATGGGTCGAAACGAAAACGTCGAGATCACTTGTGGCTGCGGGGGCGTCGCCCTCGAGGCCGCCGGACCGCCCATCATGACCGTGGTGTGCCACTGCGAGAGCTGTCGCAAAGAGGCGGCTCGGTTCGCGTCGCTCCCCGGCGCTCCGCAGGTACTCGGACCGGACGGAGGCACCGAGTTCGTGGTGGCGCGGAAGGACCGCGTGAAGATCGTCCGCGGCCAGGATCGACTCCGCGCCTACCGCCGGACGCCCGAAGCGACGACCCGACGCGTCCTCGCGAGCTGCTGCGACGACCCGATGTTCCTCGAGTTCTCCAAGGGCCACTGGCTCTCGCTGTATCGTGATCGGTTCGGCGACCACGCGCCCGCGCTCGAGATGCGCGTGATGACGAAGGACCACCCGGAGGCCGCACCGTTCACCGACGCGCTCCCCAGCTACGGCACGCACTCCGTCGCGTTCATGTGGCGACTGCTCCGCGCGTGGGCCGCGATGGGGTTCCGCGTCCCGCCGCTCGATCCGATCTCGGACGCCTGACGGGAACTCGCGCGACGTCGCGCGTGTCGGTACCGACATGGCGCACGGCACCCGAGTCACCTTCCACTGGCAAGACACGATCCTCGACACCGTCCACCTCGCCCCCGGCGAGACCAAGGCAGCGGGCCCGATCGACGTCGACATCGACGCGGTCCCCGCGCGCTTCGAACGCGACGGCCTCGTCATCGAAGCCGCGCCGAGCGAGCGCGTCGACAAGCCGCGCGGCGGGGGCGCGACGGACTGGGACGTCGCGCGGGTCTTCACGATCTCCACGCTCGCGCACGTGTTCTTCGTCGCGTTCGCGTGGGTGACGCCCGAGGCGCGACCGCTCGAGCTCGCCGCGCTCGCGCGCTCGGCGCCGATCTTCGGGAAAATCGAGTACAAGAAGAAGGCGCCCGAGAAGCCGCACACCAACCCGCTCGCCGGCGTGCGCGACGCCGGCCGACACCGCGGCGACGAGGGCCGCTTCGGGCGCGAGAAACACCAGCGCGACACGGCTTCGTCGCGTCGACGCGGCGGGAGCGATCGCGAAGTCGCGCTGCGCTCCGGCCTCCTCGGCGCCCTGGCAGCGGGCGGTCTCGACTCGGTGCTCGGCAGCGGAGGCCTCGGTTCCGGGATCAACGAGGCGCTCGGCGGCCTCCGCGGACAGACCTTCGGGGACGCCGGCGGCCTCGGCGGTATGGGGACGCGCGGTAGCGGTCCGGGCGGCGGTGGTCGCTCGATCGGCATCGGCGGGATCGGGATCGGCGACGGGCGCGGTCACCGCGGCGGCGCCGACATCGACCTCGGCAGTCGCGGCAAACACCAGCGGGCGCCCGTCCGGCTCGGCGGTCGCGTCGTGTTGAACGAGGGGCTCTCGAAGTCCGACGTCTCGCGCGTCATCCGCCGCAACCTCGCGCGCTTCCGCTACTGCTACGAGCGCGAGCTCAACGCGAACCCGAACCTGCGTGGCCGCGTCGGCGTTCGTTTCACCATCATCCCCACCGGCGCGGTCGCCGACGCGCGGGTCCAGGAGTCCGATCTCGGGAGCGAGGTCGTCGAGCGCTGCGTCGTGCAGGTGATGTCGACGCTGAAGTTCCCGAAGCCGCGCGGCGGCGGCGTCGTGGTGGTGAGCTACCCCTTCATGATGGACGCGATCTGAGCTACGCGACTAACGTTCGAGGGCTTCGAGCCGACGCTCGAGGACCTTCAGTCGCTCGAGCGCCGCGTCGTAGTCGGTCGAGAGCCGCTCGCGCGTGAGATCTCCGATCAACAGGTCGACCTCCGCCGCCCGCGCGGGTTCGTCGCGTCGAACGCGGCGCGCGCGCGCGAGGAAGGCGGTCGCCGCCGCGTCGAAGCGTTGGCGCGGCGTCGTCGTGGGTTCCGCTTCGGGCGCGGTCACTTCGACGGAGCGCCGCGCACGGCGAGCCGGGCGCTTCGCCTCTTCGGGCTCCGTCGCCGGGGCTTCCTCCGCAGGTGCGGGGGCTTCCGGCGCCTCGGCGCTCGGCGTCACGCGCGGCGCGGCCACGATCCGTTCGGGCGCCGCCCGCGCCGGCGGCTCCTGCGCGACGCTCGCTTCGTTCGTCCGCCGAGCCCACAACGTACCGACCGCGATCCCGATCGACGTGAACACGACGGCGGAGGCGGCGAGCGCGACGACCCACTTCGTGTTCGACTTCGCGGCCGGCTTCGGCTTCGGTTTCGGTAGCGCGACCGTCGGCCCCGCGCCCTCGGGCGGCGCCGCCTCGAACACATCCGACGACGCGTAGATCTCCACCGTGGGATAGACGTCGAGCCGCGCGTCGTCCTCGAAAGCGATCGCCGCCAGCCCCGGGTCCGGACGAATCGTGGTCTTCGCGAGCGCGTCCTCCATGCCCGCCCATTCCTCCTCCGGGTCGGCCCCTCGCTTCACGGTCTCGAGGGGCGCGATGAACTCGGACGCCGTCGAGTACCTCGCGTCCGGCGACCTCTGCAGCGCGCGCTCCAACACGCTGTCGAGCGCAGCCGGGATCTCCGAGCGCAACCGCGACGGCGCGACGAAGCGCGCCTCGGCCGCGAGCCGGAGCATGTCCGAGATCGGCGCCTTCTTCACGTACCGTCGGAGCGTCAGCATCTCCCACAGCACGACGCCGACCGCGTACAGATCGCTCCGCCGATCGATCAGGTCACCGAAGAGCTGCTCCGGAGCCATGTAGCCCGGCGTCCCGACCACCGCGCCCGTCGCGGTTCGCCACGACTGTTGATTCGACTTCCCCACGCCGAGGTCCACGAGCACCGCGCGCTTCCCGCTCGTGATGATCACGTTCTTGGGTGCGACGTCGCGATGCACGAAGCCGAGGTGATCGCCGGTCTCGGGATCGCGCGCGTCGTGCAGCGAGCCGAGGCCGCGCAACATGTCGAGCGCGATGTCGATCGCGTCCGCGACGGGGATGCGATCGTCGCGCTCCGCGAGCGCGCGGAGCAGTGCTCCGAGCGGCGCGCCCGAGATGTGTTCCATCGCGATGTAGAGCTGCCCGTCGACCGCGCCGAGCGCGTGCGCGCGCGCGAGATAGGGGCTGTCGATGCGCACCGCCATCGCCGCCTCGTGTCGGAAGCGGGCGACGATGCGCTTGTCGTCATAGAGGTGACGGTGGAGCGCCTTGATGACGAGGAGCCCGGGCGAGCTCCCGGCGAGTCGCGCGAGGTACACGGTGCTCGAGGCCCCTTCGCCGAGGCGCTCGAGCAAGAGGAACGGCCCGAACCGTCTGGGGAGCGTCTCCAAGCCGAACGCGAGGTTATCAGATGCCGCAGACTCGGCACGATCCTATAGTGGGGCCGTGCGGCGCGCGTGGATCGGCCTCCTCATCGCGTCGACCGCGTGCAAGAGCGACGTGGTCGTCGAGGTCGAGGTCGAACCCGGCGTCGCGTACTTCGCGACGTTCGACCCCGACGGGCGGATCGTCCGCACCGGGCGCCTCCTCGAGGACGAAGAACGCACCGAGCTCGTCGACGCCGACGGGACCCAGCTGTGGGTCTGGTCGTTCGCCGCCGGGGCGATCGTCGATCGCGACGGCGCACCGCTCCCGGACGCGGTGCTCGACACACTCGCAATCGATCTCGGGGACACGTGCGGTCGGTGCGCCGTCCCGGGGGCACCCGCGCTCGAGCTCGGCCCCGGTGACGCGTGCCCGATCGCTTCGGAGCCCGAAGGCTACGACGTCGAAGGCGCGCTCGATCCCGCGCGCGCACCGTCGGTCCGGTTGAGCCGCCCCGGGCCGTGCCTGCCCCCGCCGGTCGAGTCACTCGTCGTCGGCGCGGACGTCGACGCGTGTCCGCTGTGGCCGCCCCGCGCGCCGACGGACGCGACGAACCTCGCGGTGTCCGCTTCCGGCGCGATGGTGGTGATCCGCGAGGGCTTCGTTACGACGATCTCGCGTGACGGGGATCTGGTGCAGCGACCGACCGTCGACGTCCACCGGGAGATCCAAGGCGTCGTCTCCATCCCGGGCTCGAATGACTTCGTCTTCGCGGTGAAGCAACAGGCCAAGAACGACTTCAAGCTCTCCTTCTACGTCGTCGGCCCCGACGCCATCGCGCGTCCGCTGATCGATCGCGCCGAAGAACTCCGCTCTCCGGTTCGCCTCCACTCGGTACACTCGGACCCCGGTCACTTCTACGTCGTCGGGGCCGGGGTCGGGCGGACGCTCGTCGTCCGCTGCAGCGCCGCGGGCGCGTGCGAGACGCAGTTCGTCGACCGCAGCGCGTGCGGCACCACCGACGATCTCGATACCATCGCGGCCGACGCGAACGGCCGCCTCTTCGCCGTCGACGGGGAGGGCGGCCTCTACACCCGAGGCGCCGACGAACGCTGGGTGTGCAGTGACGCGTTGCGGTCGTCCGCGCTCACCGTGCAGGGCGTCGAGCTCGCGATCTCTAGGACCCGAGGCCTCGCGTTCGTGGACGACAGGTGGTTCGCGTGTGTCGAGGGCGACGCCGACGGCGCGCGCACCGCACTCGTGAGCGGCGCGATCGCGACCGACGGATCGCTGACCCGGACCGCGACGGTCGTCGGGAGCATCGACGGCGGGAACTGCCTCGGCGTGGGCGCCCTCCCGCACCGGCCGGACGAGATCGTGATGAACGCGGGCGGCGGCTTCGTCGTCGGAGCGCGTAGCGGCGCGCACGTCACCACCTGCACGCCGTGGCAACACTGCGCCCCGACCGTGTACCGCCCCGACGAGATCCAGTACGTCCTCGGGCCCTTCGTGAAGGGGGGCGCCGCTGCGTACACGACCGATCGCGGACACGTCTTCAGCGTCGAAGCCGACGGCCGGTTCGTGCGGCGCCTGGGCGCGCCGCTCGTGTCCACACCCGGAGGCGCGATCGCCGCGACAGACGACGGTGCGATCGCCTTCGTCCCCGCGGGCCCGGTCGAGGTCCGGCACGGAGGCGCGGGGTGCGGGGGCTTCTCGGTCGAAGAGGTGACCGGGGGCGGCGCGTGGACGTTCGTCGACGTGGAGACCGACGAGACGACGACCTCCACGAGCTTCCCGGGGACGATCGACGAGAACTACCGCGAGGCCGTGCGCATCGGCGCGGACCGCTACCTCGTCGCGGGCTCCGACTCCGGTCGCTCCTGGTTCGTGCGCACGATCGATCTCACGACACGCACGATCCGGAACCGCTACATCGACAACGTAACGTACGTCGATCTCGCCGCCTTCGAAGACGGTCGCCGCGCCCTGGCGCTCACGCGGGATCGCATTCGTGTCGTCGAGACCGATTCGCTCCGCATCGAAGATCCGCCGATCACGTGGGACGACCCGACCACCCCGGTGACGGAGCCGCCGCTCGCGCCGTTCGACGCGCTCGCGTCCGTCGGCGTGGCCGGAGGCGTCGCATGGATCGTCGGCGGGCGCGCGATCGTTCGCGCCATCGCGCACGAAGACGAAGTGCGACTCGAAGGCTGGTGGTCGACGGCGCTGCGAGGCGACGGCGCCGAAGAGCTCGACCTGCACGCGGTGCATGTCCTCGCGCCCGACCGATGGATCGCGATCGGTCGGCAGCCGCTGCTCGGGAACAACGCCTTCTTGGACGCGTGGCGAATGGGACCCGCCGACCTCGAGTGCCCTGACGCGAACGTGCGCGTCGCGGGCCTCGCGATGTGCCCGTACGAGGGGTTCGTGTTCGAGGCGCTCAACGCACCCGACCGCACGGAGCGCGCCGTCGCCGCCGCGGGCGACGAAGCGAACCCGACGTGGCTGTTCTCGACCGGGGCGGTCTATCGATTCGGCGCCGCGCGTGTGGTCGCGCCGGTGGGGCGCCCGTCGAGCCTCGTCGAGGTGGGCGACGGACTCCTCGTCGGGGGCGCCGGTCCGTTGGTCGGCCTCGCGCCGGTGCGCGACTGAGCGCGCGTTGCCCGAATGTCACGCCCGTGACGCCGATCCTCACGCCGCGCGCGCGATCGTGTCACGGCAGGCGTCCACCTTGCGCTCATGGCTCGATATCACGTGCGCAACCTGCGACCCGATGACTTCGAAACGCTCATGAACTTGGAGACGGATCTGTTCGGCGCGACCGACGACGGCGTGCTCGGCCCGTACTACGTCCGTCTCTGCTGCGACTTCTTCTCGGACGCGTGCTTCCTCCTCGAAGTGGAGGAGGAGGACGGCGTGCGTCGAGCCTCCGGCTACCTCCTCTCGTTCATTCGCGACCGCGAAGCGTACTGCACCACGCTCGGCATCCTCCCGCGCTTCCAAGGGACGCGCGCGCTACTCGCGCTCCTCCGCGGCTTCATCGGCTCCGTCGCCGAGCGCGTCGACACCTGCTGGTTCACGGTCGAGGCCGACAACGCCGCGGCGCGTGGCCTCCACAAGATGCTCGGCGCCGAAGAGGTCGGTGTCCGCGAAGACTTCTACGGCGACGGGCACCCGCGCATCGTCTCGAAGATCGACCGCGCCTCCCTCGACAAGGCGCGCGCGCGCTTCGAGCGGCTGGGTCTCTTGAATGGAATGACGGCAGTCCCGCCGCCCTCCGCCACGGAGCGGGGAGGTCTGTGGTGCACGGTGAGCTGACCTCGCTGGCGCTCGCTCCGGCGCCGCGCGATCCGGCGCGCACGCTGCGAGTGGCGAAGCGCGTCGCGCAGACCCTCGCGCTCGCCGCGAAGCGCTGGCGCACGAGCTCGGCCGACCCTCAGGGGCTCCGCGAGTCGGCGACGGCGCTGGCCGCGACTTCGCTCGAGGTCCTCCGCATTCACGGAATCGAAGTCGTCGCGCGCGGGCGCTCGGCGGCTCACCCCGCGATCTACGTCGCGAACCACATCAGCTACATCGACCCGTTCCTCGTCGCGCCGTTCGCGCCGATCGTCGCGATCGCGAAGAAGGAGGTCGCGTCGTGGCCGGTGATCGGGCCCGTCGCCGCGCGCCACGGCGTGATCTTCGTGGACCGAAAGAGCTCGAGCGGGCGGGCCGCCACGCTCGACGCCGCGGAGCGCGTCCTCGCGAGCGGCACGTCGATCCTCAACTTCCCCGAGGGCACCACGACCAACGGCGACCGGCTCCTCCCGTTCCGTCCTGGGATCTTCCGCCTCGCGCAGCGCCTCCGCGTCCCGGTCGTCCCCGTCCGCCTCGTGTACGACGACCCCGAGGTCGCGTGGATCGGCCGCGACACCTTCGTCCCGCACTACGCGCGGCTCGCGGGCAAGCGCACCACCGAGGCGCGCGTCTACTTCGACCGCCCGATCGCGCCGGAGCGCTTCGACGATCCGGCCGCGCTCGCCGCCTACGCCGCGTGCCGCATCGCCGACCTCCCGAAAGGAAACGCCTCGTGAAACAACAGAGCGCCGCCGAGTACATCCACCACGGCCAGACCCCCTTCTTCCGCCTCCCCGCGTCGACGACGCCCGAGAGCGCCGACGCCGTGATCCTCGGCGTCCCGTTCGACGCGGGCGTCACGTATCGACCGGGCGCGCGATTCGCGCCGTACGAGCTGCGCCGCGTCTCGGCGTTGATGCAGTCGTTCCACCCCGGCTGCGGCGTCGACGTCTTCGGTCGCCTCGAAGTCTACGACGGCGGCAACGTCACCGTCGCGCCGTTCGATCGCGCGCAGTCTGCGGCGCTCATCGAGCACCGCGTCGCGACGGTCATCGGCCAGGGCGCAGTCCCGTTCGTCGTCGGTGGAGACCACTCGATCGCATTGCCCGTCATGCGCGCGCTCCGCGATCGCCACGGCGAGCTCGCGGTCGTCCAGTTCGACGCGCACCTCGACACGAGCGACGGCGAGACCTGGGGCGACGACCACCACCACGGGACGCCGTTCCGCCACGCGCTCTCGGAGGGCGTCATCGCGCGCGGCGCGCTCGCGCAGGTCGGGATCCGCGCTTCGTGGAGCCACGGCGGCGAAGCCGACTTCACGCGCCGCTACGACAGCCTCGTCCTCTCCGCCGACGACGTCGAAGAGCGCGGGGTCCGCGACATCGCGAGCGCGATCCGCGAGCGCGTCCGGGACCGGCCGCTCTACATCTCGTTCGATCTCGACGCCGTGGATCCGGCGTTCGCGCCGGGCGTCGGCACGCCGGTCGCGGGCGGGCTCACGTCGCGCGAGGCACTCCGGCTCGTGCGCGCCCTCGCCGGGTGCAACCTCGTCGGAATGGACCTCGTGGAGATCGCGCCGCACTACGACCACGCGGACGTCACGCTCCAACTCGGTGCGCAGCTCCTGTTCGAGGGCCTCGCGGTCCTCGCGCAGCGGCGGCGCTGATCACCACATCCGCTTCGGCTTCGTCGCGCGCGTGAACGTGTCGCCGAACGTCGCTGCGAGCCGTCGGCGGAACCAGGCCGCGACCACCTCGATCTCGGCTTCCGGTTCGTCGTCGACGATCGTGACCTGCACTTCCCGGTCGGGGTGTTCGATGAACTCGGCGACCATCGCCACGTAGTCGTCGAGCTCGATCCCCAGGCCCTCGGCCACGCCGATGATCTCGGGGTCGCGTCTCAGGACGTCGATCAGCGCGCTCATGCCGCGATGTCCTCCAGGCGCTCCGTCGCCTCGCGCACCAGGACGTCCTCCGCCTGCTGCTTCGCGAACATCAGCGCGATGTTCTCGAGGCCCGCGCCGTTCGCCGCGGGCGTCGCACCGAGGATCGAAGCGAGCGGCGCGAGCTGCGCGGGGAGCGCGCCCTGGATGAAGGCGCCGACCGGCCCGAGGACCGCGGCGCTCAGGAGCGCGGCGGGGTTCTCGAGGAAGCCGTTCGCGAAGTCCTTCACGATCGACGGCAGCGGCAAGCGATCCACCAGCTTGGTGAGCGGCTCGGTGATCGGCGCCGCGAGCCGATTCACGAAGCCGAGGCCGCGCTGCACGAGGCCGCCGAGTTGGTCGAGGCCGGTGGCGCGCGCGAGGGGCTTCAACGCGTCGCCGATACTCTTGAAGAGTCCCATTCGTTGTCTCCTTCTCAGGGCTGCCCGATCGATTGGATGATTCGATCGAGGGTCTGGTTGAAGCTGTCCGTGATGCTGTTCGCGAGGAGCAGCAACTGGCCTTTGCGTTCGAGGTGGGTCTGGATGCGGCGAGCGATCAGCTCGTGATCGCCCGCCGCGCCCTCGCCGTCGCCCGTCACGTTCGCGGTCACGTCGTCGGCGAGCGAACGGCTCGCCTCCAACGCGAGCTCTTCTTCCTCGCGCGCCATCAGCGTGATGAAGATGATGAGCGCGTCCTCGAACGCGAGCCCGCTCGAGAACACCGACACCTTGTCCTCGCCGAATCGCGCCTCCCAGTCCCAGGCGGGAGGACCGCTGGTGACGGGCGGCGCTGTCGGCGTGAGGGGCGCGGGGCGGTGACCACCGACGCCTTGGCTGCGTTGCGACATGGTGACTCCGTCCTCAGCTGTAGAGCTGCTGGGCGACTTGGTTCTTGTTGTCGAGGATGGTGTTGGTGAGGAGCTTCAGCGCGCTCAGGTTCTCCTGAATCTGCTGCAGCTCGCGCGAGAGGAGCTCGGTGCCCTTGTCGCCCTCGCCGAAGACACCCTCGGTCTCGCTCCCTTCGCCGTTCTCACCGCCGCCCTCGACGTTGTTGCGCGTGCGCTCGTCGAGCTCCTTCGCCTTGTCGATCAGCTTGTCGTTCAGCAGCTCGACGAGCATCGCGAGGATGATCGTGATGAGGATCTCCGCGTCGACGCCGGAGGCGAGCAGGTCGGAGATGCGGCCGCCGAAGTCGCTGCCGCCGTTGGGGCGGCCGGTGCCGTTGGTGTTGCCGCTGCCGTTGGTGCGGTCCGTGCCGTTGGTGCTGCCGCGGCCGTTGGCGCCGTCCGCGCCGCGGGAGTCACCGGTGCCGCGAGTGCCGGAGCCCTCACCCGGTCCGCCGGCCTGCAACGCCTCGAGGAGCTTCTCGAGCAGCCCCGTGAGCTCTTCGTTCTGCGCTCCGGAGGCGCCCCCGCCGCCCGCGCGCTCGAGCAGTGCCTCGAGGAGCTGCTTCAGGAGGTCTTGGATCTCTCCGCTCTGAGAGGCGTCCCCCGACCCCTGCGGCGCGCCCTCGCTCCCCTCCGCTTCGGCGAGCAAGGCCTCGAGGCGATCGAGCAACTCCGTGAGGGTGTCGAGCAGCGCGCCGAAGTCTTCGACGTTCTCCGCGCCGTCGAGCGCGCGCTTCTGACGGTCCGTGATCCCGGACGCGGGCGACGACAGATCCGAGCGCACCGTGGTGTCGAGGTCCAGGAACCCGCGCAGCGAGCGCTCGTTCCCGCGGACGTCGTAGAACGCACCGTCCCGTTCGAGGACGGCGAACTGCCCGTCGTCCTGGAGCGCGAACGTGCCGGACTCCGTGCCGGGCGCCGCGTCGCGGTTCACCGCGTCGAACTCGCGGCCGTCCTGCGTGATCCCGTCGACCCCGTTCGCGCCGACGTGGAGGCGGTCGTTGCCCGAGGTGATATCGACGGCGGCGATGCGGTCGCGGTCGCCGCCGGTGGACTCGAGGTCGAGCGAGATCTTCGTGCCGTCGGGGAGGATGAACGACGAGTCGTCACCGATCCCGAAAATCTCGCCGCTCTGCGCCTCGTAGACGAGGTTGCCGGAGATCGACGCGAGCAGCTCTCCGCTCGGGTCGAAGATCTGCACGTTGTTGTCGCGGTTCACCGCGACCTGGTAGCCGTCCGGCGTCTGGACGCGCTGCTTCTCGTCGCCCTGCTCGGGGACCTTCTCGAGGCCGCCGCTCGCTCCCTCGCGCTCGGGCGGTTGCTGCTGGACGAGCTGCTGGAGGCGGCGGAGGTCGAATTCGTTGAAGTCTCGGATCTGGTTACGCATGAGTGAGTTCTCCTTGGGTTCGATGTGAGTTCTAGGGACGAAGGCGACGCGAGAGGCCGGACAGGCGCTCCCACATCGGGTGGTCGACGAAGCGCATCGCGCTCGCGTGGAAGGCCTCGACCTGGGCGTTGTACTGTTCGATGTCCCGCGACAGCGCCTTGCGTTGCGGGCGCGCGGTGCGACCGCCGCGCTCGATCTCTTCGATCTGGCGCGCGTCGAGCAGGATGCGTTCCTCGAGGCCCTCGAAGTACGCAGCGATCTTGAGTAGGGCGTTGGCGCCGGCTTGGTTCATCTCTCGTTCTCCTCGTTCGATTGGAAAATGTGAGTTCAGGCCGCCTGCTTCCGCGCGAAGAACGCGCGCAGGCGCTGAGTTGCGGTCATGGGTCCGGTGGTGGGTTCGCCGCCGCGCATGAACCCCGTCGCGCCGGCCTTCAGGCCGATCGGACCCGAGAGGGACTCGAGGAAGACCTTGGCCATGCGGCAGAACGACCCGTCCGCGAAGCACGTCGGCCTGGAGAAGCGCGCCGTCGCGCCGACGTCACGGGACGACGGCACCATGAAGTTGTTCTCCAACCACGCGATCAACGCGGCCTCGTGGTGCGCGCTGATCGTGTAGCGCTCGAAGCGGTAGGTCTCGGTCTTCGCGCGAGGCGGGAACTCCCAGTCGTTCGCAACGAACGGGTCGGGGCTCGCGAACATCATCGTCCGGCTGCTGGTGGCGGTGGGGGCCCCGCGCAGCCCGTAGCTCGTCCTCGGATCCTCGCCGACCTGGACGACGTCGTGGTGGTGGAGCCCGCGCGCCATCATGAGGCAGAGCGGGCGTCGCGGCGCGAAGAGGAACGCGCGCAGGTGGCGAGCGAGCACCTTGGCCGGAGTCCGCCGCGCGTGGTGGTTGCGGAGGAACGCCTCGAGCTGTTCGACGCGGGGCCGGAACGCGGCCTCGACCATCGCGGCGCGGCGCGGGCCGACGACGGCTTCGTCCACGCGAGGGCCGGCCGCGTAGCCGATCAGCGCGCGGCGGTCCGACGCGGAGAGTACGTAGAGCGCGTCGGTCGCGACGAGCACTGCCATCGCGGAGCGCGACGCGCCGCAGCCTCGAGCGCGGTCGAGCGCGTCGAGGAGGAAGACCTGCGCGTCCGGAGTGAGGCGAGCGAGTCCCGCGTCGACGAGCGTGGCGAAGTCGTCGATCGCCGCTGCGTCGTCCGGCAGCTTCGCGAGCACGTCGAAGAAGCGACGCTGCGCGCGCGGTGCGATGGCGGCGAACGGGGCCTTCCTGGCGATGGCGATCAGCGCCTCGCGGGCGTCGTCGACGCGGGAGCGGGAGACGGCGCGCGCGAGCGTCACCTTCGTGGACTCGGGCAGCGCCGCGATCGTCTCGTCTTCTTCCAGCGCGGCGTAGTGCGCGGGCGCGATGTCGGCGTAGCGCGCGCCGTCGACGAGTCGGTGCAGGCGGAACGCGATCTGCTCGCTCGTGACCAGGTTCTCCGGGCGTCGCGTCTCGCTCTCGTGCATGGCGACGGATAGAGCAGGGCGCGTGCCAGCGCGATCGAGCCGCGTCACCGCTTCGCACTGCGCCGCGCCGGGTGCGGTTGCGCCAACTTCGGAGGGGTCGCGTCAGCGGTTGTGTCAGCGGGCGGTCCAGTGCGTCACGCGGAGCGCGCTCGCTGGAGCCGCGCGGGCTCCCTGATGGTGGCGCGCCGGATGCACTCGGCTTCGACCATGCGTCGTCACGCCGTACTGATTCGAGAGGCCGATCCCACCGTAGCCGCGCGCGGGTGTGCGTGGTGCCCGCCGACGGAGCACGAAGCCGAGTTCGCGAGGACGGTCGTCATGCGCCCGACGCGGACGATCCCGGCGCTCCCACGGCTGCGTTCCTTCGAAGCGCCGACGGCGCGTCGCCCGCCCGTGCTTGCCCCTCCTCTCGAGCCGACCCGCCGCATGACGCGCGGACCGACGCTCGTGGCGCCACCCCAGATCGACGTGACGCTGCGAGAAGCGCTGAGTCTGTGGGTGTTCAGCGCGCTGCTCGGGGTGTCGGCGGCGGCCGGGTTCTGCGTGGGCGTCGCGTTCTGATCAGTCTTCGAAGTCGCGATCGATCCGGCGCTTGAGGACGCGCGGCGAGATGCCGAGCGCGTCCGCTGCCTTCTGCAGCTTGCCGTCCGACGCCTTGAGCGCGGCGAGGATCTTCCCGCGCTCGTAGTCGCGCACCCTCGTCTTCAGGCCGCGCCCGCTTTGCGTGACCTCGGCGTCGTCCGACGATGCGCCGCCTTCGAGTTGATCGATGTCGACGCGGTCGCCACCGCGCAAGAGGCCGCGCGCGTCGAGCTCGTCACGGAGATCGTGTTCGTCGAGGCGCCGCAGGAGCGTGCGCCGTGAGATCTTGAGGCGCTCGGCGGCCTCGGTCTGGTTGCCCTTGGTTCGAATCAGCGCTGCGAGGAGCTGCTGTCGCTCGTACAGCGCGAGCTGCGCCTCGAGCGCGCGGTCGTCCTCGGGGGCGTCGAGATCTTCTTGCGTGACCTCGACGGTGGGGGCGTCGAGCGACGTGTCGAACGAAGGCCAGTGGTCTTCGACGAGCTCCGGGGGGAGCTGCGCGACGTCGATGATCCCGTCCGCGAGGAGTACTGCGCGCTCCATCGCGTTCCGCAGCTCGCGAACGTTCCCCGGCCAACGGTAGCTCGTCAGCAAGCGCTCGGCTTCGGGGCTCAGCGCGGGGATCGGGACGCCGTCCCGCTCGCAGGTCTGCGTCATGAAGAGCGCCGCCAGCGCGAGGATCTCCTCGGTGCGTTCGCGGAGCGGAGGGACGGCGAGCGAGATTCCATTCAGACGAAAGTACAGATCTTCGCGGAACGTCCCCTTGGCGATCTCGGCCTTGAGGTCGCGGTTGGTGGCCGAGACGACGCGCACGTCGATCTGGATCGGCTCGCGCCCGCCCACGCGCAACACTTCTCGCTCTTCGAGGACCCGGAGGAACTTCACCTGCGTCGCGAGCGGCATCTCGCCGACCTCGTCGAGGAAGATCGTCCCGCCGTCGGCGGCTTCGTGGAGCCCCGCCTTCGAATCGACGGCGCCAGTGAACGCGCCCTTCTCGTGGCCGCAGAGCTCGGCGTCGATCAGTGACTCGGAGAGGGCCGCGCAGTTGAGGCGCACGAACGGGGCCGCGCTCCGCGGGGAGCGCTCGTGGACGGCCTTCGCGGTGAGCTCCTTGCCGACGCCCGTCTCGCCGAGGATCAGCACGCTGATCTGGCTGCGCGCCACGCGGTCGATCAGGCGATGCAGCTCGTGCATCTTCTTGGACTCCAGGACGATCACGAGCCTGCGAAGTATAGCCCCAGCCCGGCCCCGATCACGCCCGACACGATCGACGCAGCCGCGAGCAGCAGAATGAGCGTGCGCATCGTGATGGGCGACGCGGGCGCCGGAGCCTGCGGACGCGGCGCGAGCGGGACCGTGGGCCGCGCCGCCGCGGGCGGCTCGACCGTGCGGGGGCGCGCGATGTGCCAATCGCTCGCGGGGGCCCGCGCCGGGGTGGCCGGGGCGGTCTCGTGGGTCGGTCGCGGTGGAGGCTCCGCCGGCTCGGGCTCGGGGCGGATCGTCTCGTCGAACTCGCCCGCCTCGCTCGTGCTGTCGAGCCGGATCGTCGCGTCCCGCGCGGGATCCCACGGCGTGGCACCGTTCTCGGGGTGCGATCCGTCCGGGTCGAGGCTCGAGGGATCCGTCGCGTCGGGGGAGAAAGTCGCCGCGTTCGATCGGGCAGTCGCGTCGCTCGCGGCGAGCGCGTCGCCCCCCAGTGTGGGGCTGGCCTCGTCATGCACGAAGCGCAGAGAGGCGTCGTTCCACGCCGACGCCTCGGGGTAGGCGACGTTGCGCACGCGGCGCAGTCGCGCTTCGTCGACCGCGCGTCGATCCGCGAACACCATCGACAGCCAGCTCGACACCGCGGCGCGATCCCGCTGCGCGCGCGACGGCGCGAACGCGTCCAGTTGCTCGAGCGCGGCGTTGGCCGAGCGGATCCGCTTCGCGATGTTGGTCGCCATCATCCCTTGCACGAGCTCGACGATCGGTCGCGGGAGATCCGGCCGAAGCGAATCGAGCGGCGTCGGCTGCTCGGAGACCGCCTTCACCAACACCTCCGTCCCCTTACCGGTGAACGGCGGCGCGCCGGTGAGGAGCCGATACGCGACAGCGCCGGCGCCGTAGATGTCCGCGGCGGTCGTCGGCGGATCACCGAGCACGATCTCCGGCGCGAGGTAACTCGGCG
>JAUHYN010000996.1 GCA_030426505.1 bacterium
GCCCGCGTCGAGCTTCACGGTGTGTTGCGGTGCGCCGGACGCGCTCCACAACCGCACCGTCCCGTCGCGACTCGAAGAGGCGAGCCCGCCGCCGACCGGATCGAATGCGACGAAGGTGACGGCGTCCTCGTGGCCCTCGAGCGCGCGGCCCTCGAACGACGCGGGATCCCACAGCCACACCACGTGGTCCTCGCCCGCGGAGGCGAGGCGCGTCCCGTCGGGTGAGAAGGCGAGCTCCTCGACGTCCTGGCCGTGGCCGCGGAGCACTGCGGCCTCGCCGCCGTCGCTCTTCCACAGGCGCACGGTGCGGTCGTCGCTCGTGCTCGCGACGAGCTTGTCGTCGGGCGAGAACATCACGCGGAAGATGTGGTCCTCGTGACCGGTGAAGACGCGGTTCGAGCCGTCCACGAGATCCCACACGCGCACCTCGTTGTCGTGGCCGCCGGAGGCGACGCGGGTGCCGTCGGAGGAGAAGTCGACGCCGTGGACGCCGATCGTGTGGCCGATCAGCACGCGGCGATAACCGGGGTCGACCTGCCAGTAGCGCACCGTCTGATCCCACGCGCCCGAAGCGACCGCGCGGCCGTCGCTCGCGACGGCGATCGACGACACGACGTCGCCGTGACCGAGCAACACGAGCGCCTCGTTCGCCTCGAGATCCCAGACGCGGACCGTGCGATCCCAACCGGCGCTGACCACGCGTTTGCCGTCGGGCGTGAACGCGACCATCGACACGCGCTCGGAGTGGCCGTTCAGCGTGCGGACGTCGCCGGTCTCCACGTCGATCAGCCGGACGGAGTGGTCGAGCCCCGCCGACACCAACTGACGACCATCGGCCGAGAACGCGACGTAGTTCGACGCTTCGTCGTGCGCCTCGATGATCTCGGTGGAGGCGGCGTCGAGGTAGACGAGGAGGATCGATCCGTCCGCCGACGCCGACGCGAGGTGTCGCCCGTCCTTCGAGATCGCGACGTGTTTGACGGGCGCGTCCTGTCGCGCCCACCGGCGCCGCTTCTGCGTCGCGAGCTCGAAGACGTAGACGGCGTTCCCGTGACCGCCCGTGACCACGTAGCGCCCGTCGACCGAGAACGCGACCGTGACCTCGCGGTTCACCGTCGGGAGCTCATGGACGACGGGTTCGCCGCCGGCCAACGACACGAGCCGCAACATGCGGTCCTCGCCGACCGACGCGACCGTCGTCCCGTCGGCGGAGATCGCGACCGCCTTCACCGCGGCTTCGTGGTGCGTGAGTACGCGCGAGCCGCGCGTCGCGAGATCCCAGAGGCGGACGTCGAGATCGTAGCTCCCGCTGACGAGTGACTTGCCCGAAGACGCGAACGCGATCGACGACACGCGATCCGTGTGACCGGTGAGGACCTGCGCGCGGCCGTCTTCCGCGGACCAAAGTCGGATCGTCTTGTCGGTGCTCGCCGAGGCGATCGTCGTCCCGTCCGGTGAGAACGCGACCGCGTTGACGACGTCGTCGTGACCGGTGAGCACGTGCCGCGCGACCCCGCGCGACTCCGCCTCCGCCGCGACCGAAGCGGCCCCCGGGAGGGGCTCGTCGAGCTCGGCGAGCCACGCGAGCGCGCGCGTGGGATCCGTGTCGAGGAGCGAGCGCGCCTTCTCCAACGTGAGGGCGTTGACGCGCGCCGACGCGAGCTCCGCGTTGTGCTCCGCCACGTTGCGTTCGTGGGTGATGCGCGCGAACGACCAGGCGGCGAAGCCGAGCAGCACGAAGGTCGACAGCACCGCCACGAAGAACGCCGCGCGCTGCCGCCGCGCGTAGTGGCGGAGGATCTGAATCGGCGAGTAGTCGTAGAACGCGACGAGCTGCCCGGCCGTGAAGCGCCTCAGCTCGGAGGCGAGCTCCGCCGCCGACGCGAAGCGGTCGTCCGGTCGCCGCGACATCGCCTTGTCGACGATCGCGAGGAGCTCCGGCGGCATGTCGGGCGCGTAGACGTCGAGTGAGATCGGCGGGCGCGTCGCGACCGCCTGGAGGATCTCTTCGGTCGGCACCTCTTGGTAGGGGCGCCGCCCGGTGAGGACCTGGTAGAGCATCGCGCCGAGCGCGTACACGTCGCTGCGTTGATCCAGAGGTTTGGCGAGCGCCTGCTCGGGCGGCATGTACGGCGGCGTCCCCACCACGATGCCGTCCGACGTGTAGAAGGCGTCCGGCGAACTCTCCGGATCCACCGCGAGGCGATCGTCGTCGCTGCCGATGTCCTTCGCGAGGCCCCAGTCGAGGAGCACCGTCTCACCGAACGGGCCGACCATCACGTTCGAGGGCTTGATGTCGCGGTGCAAGATACCTTGCGAGTGCGCGTACGCGACCGCGTCGCACACGTCGATCACCGCGGTGAGCAACCCGAGGCGCTCGTCGACCGTGCGGGCATCGTCCAGCTTCGTGGAGAGCGTGTCGCCCTCGACGAGCGTCATCGCGTAGAAGCGCTCGCCGTTGGGCCACCGCCCCGCCTCGTGGACGGTGACGATGTTCGGGTGCTCGAGCCGCGCGGTGATCAACGCCTCGCGGATGAACCGCCCCTCCGCGCGCTTGTCGCGGGGGATGAGCTCCTTCAGCGCGACCCGACGATTCAATCGCTTGTCGTACGCCTCGACGATCCGCCCCAGGCCTCCCCGCGCGATCTCGTGTCCGAGGATGTACAGCTCGGTGTCGACCTCCACGAAGTCGATCGGCGCGATGAGCTTCCGCTGCGCGCCCGGGAGCGTGTCCTCGACCTCGGTGTCGATCTCCACGCCCTCGAGGGAGTGGGTCGGCGCCGGCCGCTCCGGCTTCGTCCCCTCCGAGCGGCCCATGGACCTGGATTACACGCGCCCCGCGCCTCACACAACCGAGGCGAAGCGCGCCATCACCGTGGTCCCGGCACTCACGCCCTTGGCCGCGACCTCCTCGAAACCGAAGTGCCGATAGAACGGCTGCTGGTCGCGCGTGCCGAGCCACACCTTGCTCACGTCGCGGACGTGGGGGTGGTCGAGGAGCAACCGCAACACCGCGCGCCCCACCCCCTTCCGTCGCCACGCGGGATCCACGGCGACGTCGTAGACCCAGGCGTGCTTGGCCCGGTCCGTCGTGGCGCGCGCCGTCCCGATCATTCGACCCTCCGCGTCGCGCGCGCCCACCCAGACCGGCGATCCGCGGTGCGAAGCGACCAGCTGCTCCGGCGAGACGCCGACGTTCCAGTACGTGTCCGCGAGGAGCTGGGACACGCGTCGCAGATCGGTCGGCTGCCCCTGCACGAACAACGTGGCGCCGGGCGGCGCATCGAGGAACGCGGGGCGCGGCGCCCCCGGGTTCGCGGCGAGGATGCGATCGACCGCGTCGACGTCCCGCGCGTCCCCGCGACGCCACAACCCCTCGACGATCCGGAGGAGCTCCTCGGGCTTCTTGTGCTGCCCGAGCTTCACCTTCGCGACCGCGTCCGCGAGCGAGATGCGCCACAGCGCGAGGTTCTTCACCGCGTTCGCGTAGAGCGGATCGTCCGCGGTGATCGGCCGGTACCGCCCCTCCGGTGGGTAGCGCTCCATCAGCGCCTGCAGCACGCGCGCCTTCGCGTCGCGATCCTCGATCGCCTCGATCCTCCCCGCCGCCTG
>JAUHYN010000025.1 GCA_030426505.1 bacterium
AGAGCTGGTCGACCTGGCCACCCGCCACGGCATCGTCACGCAGTACACGTCGTTTCTGGCGGATGAGCATGCCAACCCGAACGCGATCGCCAGCAACCGGCGGCACGCCCTGGAGGCAACGGAGTCGCTGGCCGAGGCGGGCGGCGAGTTCGGCTTCAACCAGCGCGGCGCCAAGCAGCAGCTGCTCAACGCCCCGGCCGCTGGGCCGGCCCATGTCCCGGCCGACACGTTGCGGTCCACGACGGGCCACGAGTCGTGGTCGAGGCGGACCCGGCGCTGAGATTCACCCGCCTCGACGAGGTCCTCGAGGCCGCGGACGGCGACGCGATCGTCTGCCTCGCCACCCCCGCGGAGACCAGCGCCGAGCTCGCGCCCCAACTCCTCGACCGGGGCGCGCGCGTCGTCGACCTCTCCGGGGCCTTCCGCCTCCCGGACATGGCCGCGTTCCGTGAGTGGTACGGGTTCGACCACCCGCGCCCGGACCTCGCCGCCGCCGCGGCCTACGGGCTGCCGGAGCTGCTCCCCATACCCAAGGGGTCGCGGTTGGTCGCGAACCCCGGCTGCTACGCGACCGCCTCGATCCTCGCGATCGCCCCGCTGCTCACGAGCGGGCTCGCCGCGCCGGGGCCGATCGTCATCGACGGCAAGAGCGGCACGACCGGCGCCGGCAAGAAGGCGAGCGAAGCGCTCCTGTTCGCGGAGGTCGGCGAGAACCTCCGCCCGTACCGCCTCACGAAGCACCAACACACCCCTGAGATCGAGCGCGCGCTGACCACGCTGTCGGGGCGCGAAGTGAGGGTCGGCTTCGTCGCGCACCTCGTGCCGATGCGTCGCGGCATCTTGGTGTCCGCGTACCTCCCGGCCGCGGAGGGCGTGACGGACGCGAAGCTCGAAGAGGCCTACCGCGCCGCGTACCCCGGGGACGGGTTCGTTCGCTTCAGTGGAACGCCGCCGGAGACGGGGCACGTCCAGTTCACGAATCACTGCGTGGTGCATGCGCGCGTCGACCGGCGCATCGATCGCATCCTCGCGTTCGCGGCGATCGACAACCTGGTGAAGGGCGCCGCGGGGCAGGCGATCCAGAACGTCGAAGCACTCTTGGAGGAGCGATGACCGACTTTCCGAAGGGTTTCGTGGCGGCGGGTCGGAACGTCGGCATCAAGAACAGCAAGCGCGACGCGGGGGTGTTGTTGTCCCGGACCCCGGCGGTCTGGGCGGCGAGCGTAACGCAGAACCGGAGCCGCGCGCACTGCGTCGCGCGCATCGATCGCCTCCGTGCGACGGGCGCGCCGATCCGCGCGGTCGTCGCGGTGAGCGGCAACGCGAACGCGCTGACCGGGCCCGAGGGTCGCGAGGACGACGAGAAGCTCGCGCACCTCGTCGCGTACGAGCTGGGTGTCGACGACCGCGAAGTGCTGACGGCCTGCACGGGCATCGTCGGGTACCGGCTCCCGCTCGAGCGGATGGCGCCGGGGATCGAGAAGGCGCTCACGGAGCTGTCCTCGGAGCCGGAAGACTTCGCGGACTCGATCCTCACCACGGACCGCGTGCGGAAGATGCAGGTGCGGAAGATCTTCGTGGATGGCCGCGAGGTCACGATCCACGCGGTCGCGAAGGGCTCGGGGATGATCGCGCCGTCGCTCGCGACGATGCTGTGCTTCCTCACCACGGACGCCGACATCTCGCGCGAGGCGCTCCAGCGCGCGCTCGACCACGCCATCCCGGCCACCTTCAACCAGCTCACCGTCGACGGTGAGATGTCGACCAACGACGCGATCGTCGCGCTCGCGAACGGCGCGGCCAAGAACCCGACGATCGAGGGCGGTGAGTACTACGAGCTCTTCGCCGACACCGTGCGCGCGATGTTCGAGGATCTCTCACGGGAGATCGCGTCGGACGGCGAGGGCGCCACGCGCCGCATCGACGTCCAGGTCACGGGCGCCGCGGACCTCGAGGACGCGCGCGCGATGGCGCGGGCGCTCGCCGGCTCTACGCTCGTGAAGGCCGCGGTGTTCGGCGGCGATCCGAACGCGGGCGGCCGCCTCATTGCCGCCGCGGGCGCGTGCGCGGCGCGCCGGGACATCCCGCTCGATCTCGACAAAGTCTCGCTCCGCCTGCAGCAGGAGCCCACCTTCGAGCGCGGTGTCCACCTGCGCCCCTCGCAGGGGACGTTCCGGCACCGCCTGTTGGAGTCGATCGTGACGGTCGAGCTCGACCTCGGGATCGGTGACCTGAGCGCGCAGGCCTGGGGGTGCGATCTCACGTACGACTACGTGAAGATCAACGCCGACTACGCGGCGGTCACGCAGACCTCGGACGACGGTCGCGTCGGCGTCGACGATCGGCTCGAGAAGCTCGGCCCAGTGTTCAAGCGGCGGCTCCTGGTGGAGGCGCTCCGCTACATCGATCGCTTCAATGGAATCCGCGCGGTGATCAAGCTCGGCGGCGCCGCGATGATCGATCCGAAGCTCGAGGAGCACTTCGCGGAGGACGTCCTCCTGCTGCGCTCCGTCGGGCTGCGCCCGATCGTGGTCCACGGCGGTGGGCCGGAGATCTCACGGACGATGAAGCGCCTCGGCCACGAGCCGCAGTTCATCGACGGGCTTCGCGTCACCGACGACGCTTCGATGCAGATCGTGGAGATGGTGCTGACCGGCCAGGTGAACCAGCGCCTCGTCGCCACGCTGAATCGCGCCGGTTCGCGGGCGGTCGGGCTCTCCGGCAAGGACGGCGGCCTCATTCGCGCGCGGAAGCGCATCTCGGAGCCGGACCTCGGACAGGTGGGCGAGGTCGAGCGGATCGATCCGCGGTTGATCGCCATGCTCGAGAAGGACGGCTACGTGCCGGTCGTCTCGCCCGTCGGGCTCGGCGAAGCGGGCGGCGCATACAACGTGAACGCCGACGTCGTCGCGTCGGAGCTCGCGGCCGCGCTGAAGGCCGAGAAACTCATCTTCCTCTCGGACGTGCCCGGTCTGCTCGAAGCGGAGAACGTGGTGTCCGAGCTCAACAGCGATCAACTCAAGCGCAAGCTCGACGACGGGACGGTGACCGGCGGTATGAAGCCCAAGCTCGAGTCCGCGCTGCGCGCGCTGGCGGCGGGGTGCTCGTCGGTCCACCTCGTGGACGGCCGCGTGCAGCACAACCTGATCGCCGAGCTGTTCACGGACCGCGGCGTCGGCACGCTGATTCGGAGGGCCTGATCATGGTGCAGCACTACCTCAGTGAGCTCGACCTCGAGCCGGCGGAGACGCGTGAAGTCCTCGAGCTCGCGCGCACACTCAAGATGGAGCGCGGGCACGCGTTCCGCGACACCCTCCGCGGCAAACACATCGCGCTGTACTTCGAGAAGCCGTCGGTACGCACGCGCGTGTCGTTCACGGTCGGCGTCCAGGAGCTCGGTGGACAGGTCGTGGAGCTCTCCGCGACGAACACGAAGCTCGGCAAGGGCGAGCACGTGGAGGACTTCGCGTCGGTGATCGGCCGCTACGCGCACGCGCTGGTCGCGCGCGTCTTCGATCAGTCGGCGCTCCACGCGATGTCGCGCTACGCCGGCATCCCGGTGATCAACGCGCTCTCCGACGATCGGCACCCGTGCCAGGCGCTCGCGGACGTGCTCACGATCTTCGAGCGCAAGGGGCGCATCGAAGGTCTGAAGGTGGTCTTCGTGGGCGAGGGCAACAACGTGGCCACCTCGACCGGGCTCCTCGCCGCGAGCCTCGGCGCGCAGTTCGTCGTGGCGTCGCCGTCGGGCTACGGCCTGCGGGGTGACCGGCTCGCGGAGGCGAAGGGGATGAGCGGATCGATCGCGCAGACCTCCGACGTCGTCGCGGCTGCACAGGGCGCGGACGTCCTCTACACCGACACCTGGATCTCGATGGGCCAGGAGGCGGAGACGGCGGAGCGCCGGAAGATCTTCGCGGAGTACCGCCTCGACACGCGCCTCCTCGACGAGGCCGCCTCCGACGTCATCGTCATGCACTGCCTCCCCGCCGTCCGCGGCGAGGAGATCGATCGCGACCTCATGTACGGGAAGCACTCCGCCATCTGGCAGCAGGCGGAGAATCGCCTCCACGTCCAGAAGGCGCTGCTCTGCCGACTCCTCGGATGAACCGCACCGTCCCGTGGCTGATCGCCGTCGCCCTCGTGGCGTGCGGCGAGAAGGAAGAAGATCCGCTCCGCGAAGTCGAGCCCGAGCAGGTGTCCGTCATACGCTTCGAGCCGCAGCGCGCCGCGCTCGTCACGCGCCCGATCGACATCACCTTCTCTCAGGACCTCGTCGGCCCGAGCGAAGTCGGCATCGACGTCCCGGCGGAAGACCTCCTCGTCATCTCGCCTGCGCTCGCCGGGCGCGCGCGTTGGACTTCGCAAGACACCTTGCGCTTCATTCCCGAGGAGTCCTTCGCGGAGGGGGCGCGCTACCGAGTCACGCTGCGCCCCGGGGTCGTGGGGGAGGGCCGCGCGCTCGCCGGCTCCGGCGTGTTCGAGTTCCCCACGCGCATGTTCACCGTGGCCTCGATCGAGGTCCGCCCGCGACCGGAGGCGCAGACGGCGCGCGTCGTCCTCGAGTTCACGCACGCCGTGCGGCCCGCGGAGGCGAGCGCCGCGGTCGCGTTCCGTCACCGCGACGGTCGCTTGATTCCCTCGCGGATGCTGACCGCCGGAGTCGGTCGGTTGATGACGTTCCTGATCGGCCCGATGAGCGAGCCCTTCGATCGCGTGCTCGCCGACATCCAGATCGACGCGTCGCTCCGCGCGGCGCGCGGCGGGCGCCCGCTCGAGAAGACGGTCGTGCGCCCGATCGCACTCGTACCCGAGCCCGTCCTCGCGGTGGAGAGCGCGGAGGCGTTCCAGACCAACGAGCGGCTCGGCGTGCGCGTGCGCCTCAATCGCGTGGTCGACGCCTCGACGATCCGCAACGTGCTCAACGTCTCCCCTCCGATCGACTTCGACGTGGAGGCTTGGCACCACACGTTCGAGATCCGCGGCGCGTTCCGCTCCGGTCAGACCTATACGATCGCGCTCGACGGCGGCGTGCGTTCCTCCGACGGCTTCGTGCTCCCCGAGCGCGCTTCGTTCTCCGTCGAGATGCCATCGCTCGCGCCCGCGCTCCGTCTCGTCCGCGAGTCGGGGCCGGTCGAGCTGCGGAGCGTGAATGTGTCGCGCGTGGACGTGCGCGTGACGAAGGTCTGGGACGACAACGTCGCGCACCTGCTTCCGTACCTCGCGCGCGGCTCACTCCCCGAGGCCGAGACGTTCGGGCCTGTGGTGTTCCGCGGACAGCTCGAGACGGCGGGGCGCATCGACGAGATCGTGAGCACGATCGTCCCGTACGTGGATCCGATGCAGCGCCGCGCGGGGCTGTACCTCGTGGAGGTCGTGGACACCGAGCGCCTGTGGGTGCGCGCGACCAGCTGGGTGTTCGACGACGGCCTCACGCTCACCGCCAAGGTCGGCGCCTCCGTGGTGCGGGCCGAGGTGTACTCGCAATCCAACTTGCGGCCGGTGTACGCCGCCGAGGTCCGCGTGGTGAGTCGCACGAATCGCACGCTGGGCACGGCGCGCACGCAGCCCAACGGCATCGCCGAGATCGGCGTGGACACCGACGCCGAGGATCCGCCCGCGTGGGTGATGGCGCGGCGCGGAACCAGCTTCGCGTACCTCCCGCTCCCCGCGACGCGCGCGGTGCCGAAGGTCGACGCGGAAGAGGGCGTCCGCGGGCGCGCGCACTTGTTCCTCGACCGGTCGACGTTCCGTGCGGGCGAGACCGTGCGCCTCGGAATGATCGTCCGGAGCGACGCGCTGAAGAGTGTCGCGGCGACGCCGTCGCTCGAGGTGCGCGGGCCACTCGGCGATCGAATCGAGGTCGAGCGCGCCGAGCGCGGAATCGACGGCGCGACGGTCCACACGATCGTGCTCCCGGTCGACGCGGAGCAGGGTCGCTACGACGTCCGAGCCCTCGACGGGAATGGCTGGGAGATCGGGCGAACGCGGTTCTGGGTCGACGAGGCCGCGCCCCCGCGGCTCGCGGTGGACGTGCAGGTCGACGCCGAATCGAAGGGCCCGCGCGTGCCCGCGTTCGTCGTGAAGGGCGGCTATCGTCTGGGGCAGAAGCCGGCGAGCGGCCTCGTGCTCCGGACGCGTTGTCGCTACCGCGAGCAGCCGATCGAGTTCGCGCGTCACCAGGGCTTCGCGTTCAAGGCGGCGCAGACGCGGTTGCTCGAGGTCGTGGAGCGGGAGGTCGAGTCGCGGCTCGACACGTCCGGTGTCGGGCGGCGCTGGTGCCCCGCCGTGCGCTCGGCCGGCGCGACGGGGCCCGTGAAGATCACGCTGGAGGCCGCGGTCGTCGAGCCCGGCGGGCGCGTGGTGCGCGACGAAGCCTCGTACGTGTACCGCCCGACGCCACACTCGATCGGCGCGCGTCGCGCGCTCGGGGCGGGACCCTCCGAGGTCGGCAAGGACGCCGCGCTCGAAGCGATCGTCGTCGGTCCGGACGGTGACCCCGTCGCCGATATCGCGTTCGTCGCGACGATCCGATCGCTCGACGGGTCGGCGGCCCCGGTCCAGGTGAAGGCGAAGAGCGGCGCGGAGCCGGTCGCGATCCCGTACGTGACGCGTGAGCCGGGGCGGCACCGCGTAGACGTCGAGACCGCGGGCGGCGCTTCGACGTCGATGTTGTTCTGGGTCGTGCCGGACGTCGGGAGCAACGTGCCGGCGCCGGGGGGCGAGCTCGTCATCCTCGCGCCCGGGACCGACGTCGCGGTGGGTGACGAGGCGTCGCTGATCGTCTGGGCGCCGTACGAGGGCCAGCTCGAACTCTCCGTGGAGCGGGATCGGGTGCTGTGGCGGACCAAGGTGGACCTCGACACGAACGTCTCCCAGGTGCGCGTGCCGGTGCTGCCGTCCTTCGCGCCGAACGCGTTCGCCGTCGCGCGGATCGTGAGCGGTCGCCGCGCGGCGTTCGCGCAGGCGCCGCTCGTCGTGAACACGCGCGAGCATCGCCTCCAGACTCGGCTCACGGTTCCGGGTCGCCTCACCGCGCAGCACGAGCTCGAGGTCGGGCTCGACGTGCGCGACCAAGCCGGGCAACCGGTCTCGGCGCACGCGCTGGTGTGGATCGTCGACGCGCGCCGACTCGATCCGCGCTTCGACCAGCCGGCGGATCCGGTGGAGCACTTCGTCGGGCTGCAGTCGCTGTCGCTCGTCACGCACGACTTGTCGACGCTGTACGAGGGCGTCGACACGAACCTGATGAAGCCGCGTCGTCAGCGGCGCCCGCGCGTGGAGTGGAGCGACGCCGGTTCGTCCTGGTCGCGCATCGTCCGCGTGGACGGGAGCGCGCGGATCCCGATCCGCGTCCCGTCGATGCACGGCGACGCGCGGGTCGCGGCGGTCGTGTTCGCGGGGGATCGATTCGGAGCGGCGTCGCGGATCACGACCGTGAAGGATCCGCTCCGGCTCCGCACACACGCGCCGCGCCTGTTGCGGCCCGGCGATCAGCTCGAGATGCCGCTCGAGATCGAGAACGGTCGCGACCGCGCCATCGACGTCGACGTGTCCGTCCGCTCCGAGGGCCCGCTCCGCGTGGCGGAGCGCTCGAAGCGTGTGTCGGTCGCGGCGGACGGCGCCGAGAACGTCGTCGTGAAGCTGGAGGTGGGCGACGCGGTCGGCGACGCGAAGGTCTCGATCCGCGGGATCGCGGGGACGTCGTCGTCGTCGGTCGAGCGGCGGTTCGTCGTCGCGCCGGCGCGGTCGAGTACGATCGCGGGCGCGTCCCTCGAGGTCTCACGTGCGTCGCCGCTGACGCTCGCGCTCCCCGACGCGTTCGTGCGCGGGAGCGCCAAGGCTTCGCTCACGATCGGGCCCACGATCCTGTACGCGCACCGCGCCGCGCTGGACGCCGCGCTCGCGCCGAGCCGCGATCCCGATCTCGCCGCGACCTACGAGGTCCTCGCGCTGACGTTCGGGCACCGGTTGATCGAGGACGGCGATCGTCGCCTCCGCGAGGCGCTCGATCGACTGACCGCGTCTTCCGGCGGACGCGACGAATGGGCGACGACGCTCTACGGCCTCGCGTTGTTCGAGGCCGCGCGCATTCGCGCGGTGGATCGCGCGGCGACCGAACGGACGTACCAACGGCTCTACGCGATTGCGACTTCGCCGTCCGCCGAGGTGGAGCCGCGCGTGCGGGCGCTCGTCCACTTCGTCCTCGCGCTCGCGAATCGCCCGGACCGCCGCGGGCTCATCGAGCTCGCCGACGCGTGGGACGCGGCCGACGCTCCCGTCGAACCGCACGTCCGCGCGATGCTCGCGGGCGCGTTGATGCGCGCGGGGATGCTCACGCGGGGGCGTCGCATGCTCGCGGATCCGATCCCCGTCACGCGCGGCAACGAAGCCTTGTTCCTCGCGATCCTCGCCGACGTTCATCCGTTCCACCCGAAGGTCGACGAGCTCATGCGCGTGCTCCGCGCGCGCGCGCCTCAGGGGTACTGGGCGACACGCGAGGAGAACGCGCTCGCGCTCGCGGCGGTCGCGAAGGTGAGTCGGCGCGCCGCGCCGGATCCGGCGTACTGGGGATCTCTGTTGATCGACGGCGAGGTCGAGAAGCGCTTCAACACGAAGCGCACGGCGATCGTCGACGCGTCGCTCGACGCGTGGCGCGACAAGACGCTGTCGTTCGAAGTGACCGGCTCCGGCACGGCCTACGTGGGGTTGTCGGTGCGCGGCGTTGCGACCGGCGAACCGAAGCCGCGTTCCGATGGGCTCGAGGTCGCGCACCGACTCCGCGCCATCGCGGGTCAGGCGATCGACGGCGCCGTCCCGTACGGCGAGCTCGTCGTCGGCATGGTCACCGTGCGTTGCACCGCGCAGGACGACTGCGGTCGCGTGTTGGTCGACGTGCGCGCGGCGGCCGGACTCGAGATCGAAGATCCGAACCTCACCGGGCTCGGGTGGCTCGAGCTCGGCGCGTCACGCCCGCGCAGCGACGGGACGTCGAGCCGCGTCGTGTACGAGCTGAACCTGAGCGAGGACGAAGTCGCGCACGCGTACTACACGGCGCGCGCGATCGCGGTGGGGACGTTTCGAATGCCGGCGGTGATCGCGGCGGGGCGCGAGGGGTCGGAGCGGCGCGCGGTCGCGGCGGAGGGTCGAATCGCGATCCGCGCGGCGGGACCTGGTCGTTAGACCGGGTACCAGACGAGGCCGACCGCGACCAAAGCGAGGAGCATGAACGTGAAGAGGTGAGGACGCATCCCACCGTTCTTCTGATGGAATTGCAGAAAAGAGGTCAAGACTTCAGATCTGCATCTCCCCAGTGTGGGTAATCCGTCCGGATCTTCCTGAATCGAAAATGCTCCTCGACCCAGTCGATCAGGGCCGGGGTGAGGTTGAGGTCGCGGGTCTCGTCGGCGCCGGAGAGATCGAAGCGGGCGCGGGCCCCGTCGGGGGCGACGAGCTCGAGGGTCCGGGGCAACCCGACGGCCCAGATGTCGACCGCGCCCCCGTCGTAGTGGTCGGAGCGTTTGGCGCCGGCCTCGGTCGCGTAGTCTACGCCGTACGTGTCCGCCATCTGCCGCGCGGCTTCGCGGGTGGCGCGCCAGCCTTCCGGGTGCCGCCAGCGGATCGGGACGTCGAGGCCCCACGCGGCGTTGAGGCGCTCGATGCGCCGCACGCGGCGGCGGAGCTGGCGGCGCGTCTTGCTCTTGCGGATGAGGTGGGCCCCGTACATCAGATACCCGCGCGGGCGGGGCCGGACGGTCGCCTCCACGTAGACCAGCGCGCCCTGCCGCAGGAGCTGTTCGCGGAGTGAGCGGACGCGCCGACCGAACGAGTCGTTCGCGGCGTCGAGGGCGTCGAGGCGGGCGTCTTCCGTCTCGGGTTGTTTGAAGCGCGCGGCCCACCGCGGGCCGAGGAGGGCGCCGTCCTCCGCGGGTTCGAGGCCGACCTGCTCGGGCGGCGCGTCGAGCGCGACGTGTCGGCGCGGGTCGCCGTAGATTCGGGGGTCGTCGCGGAAGACGTCGCGCGGGTGGACCAGGACGCCGGCCTTCCGGGCGCGGTCCGCCGTGAGGACGACGATGCGGTCCCGGTAGCCGCGGCCGATCACGTCATCGAGGAAGTAGACGAAGTCGTCGAGGTCGACCGCGCGCTTGGTGTGCTCGCGGAGGGCGCGCACGAGCGGCTCGTCCTTCTTCTTGGCGATCGCGCGGAGGTCCCGGCCGGCGATGCGGGCGCCGCCGATCTCGAGCTCGACCTTGCGCCGGTCGAGCAGCGTCGCGGCGCGGACGAGCGCGCGGCGCCGGGCGTCGTCGTCCTTGGGGGCCGGGAGGACCTTCAGGACGCGGTCGGTGTGGAGCGTGCTCGGGGACGCGCTGAGGACCGACAACAGGAGGGCGACGTACACGTGGAAGACAACCGCCGCTCGGGGCGGCTGCCATCCATTGTCCTCGGCGCGGAGCGCGCCCGCAAGTTGGACTCGGACTTCGCTCGGGGACAAAATCCCGACTCGTGGCCGAAGACGGCGACAAGAACGGGAAGACCGACAGCGATCGGCCCCTCTCCGAGACGATGCAGATCCAGATCGTCCCGTCGACGTCACCGCCGACGCAGGATCTGACCGGTGATCCGTACGACGAGGACTCGGTGATCGTGAGCACCGTGCCGGTGCGCTTCGACAGCGTGATCGGCGCGGCGCCCGAGAGCGGTCCGCACCACAAGGTCGCGCTCGGTGAGTCGCTCCAGCTCGTGCGCTTCGTGCGTCGCGGCAACACGTTGATGATCTCCGGCCTCACGCCGCACGGTCGCCGCCTCACGTTCGAGCAACGCGAGGACCGCGAGGGCTGGTACGTCGTCGTAGCCGGTCGACGTCGCCGCCCCACCGAGCGTGAGCTCGGCTTGATCGTCGCGAGCATCACCCAGGAGATGGAGGCCGCGATGGCGCCCGAGGGCGAGCAGGAGGTGCGCTCGGCGTATCGCCTCGCGGCGTCTTCGGACCAGCCGGGTCTGCCGGTGCGCGGGCTGCAGGCCTATCGCGATCTCCTCCTCGACGAGGCGGCGGCGTACCTCGCGGGTCAGACGCAGCGCCTCGCGGTGGTCGCGGTCGAGTACCAAGCGTTCAAGCGCTTCGCGATTCGGCACGGGCACCGGATCGGCGCCGCGTTCGTGCGCGCGCTCGGCGAGCGCCTCGCGATGCTCTACGAAGGCGAGAGCAAACTCCACGCGTGCCACAAGGCGGGGAAGTCGTTCCGGTTGATCGTCGCGGACCGCTCCGCGGCGGCGGTGCAGAAGCTCGTCGAGAAGATCGTCACGAAGGAGACGCGCGCGTGGATCGTCGAGCGCGTCTGGGGACAGGACCTCCGCACGCACCCCGAGGAGGTCCACTTCTACATCGGCATCGCGCTCGCGCGCCCGAGCGAGCGCCGCGTCGCGGACCACGAGAACCTCGCGCAACGCCTCAACGACGACGCGTACCGCGCCGCCAAACTCGGTCAGCTCCGCGGGCACACCTCGATCCAGCTCGCGAAGACCGACTATCGATCGACCGTCGCGCAGTGGATCCGAGGCTCCGAAGACGAGCTCGAGGAGATCGCCGCACAGATGGACGAGGGCCCCGCCGAGGTCATGGCGGAGATGCAAGACTACTTGCACGAGCTCATCCCCGCGGACCTCGAGGGGATGGCGGTGGAGGGCGACGTCCACGCGCTGATCCACAAGGCGATCGCGCGCGATGGCTTCTGGCAGGGGACGACCGCGATGCGCATCGCGGGGGAGCGCCTGATCGATCGGTTCCGCGAGAACCACCCCACGCCGGAGGGCCAGAACGACTACGTCGGGGGCTTCGATCTCGGCGACGAGTTCTACGGCATCTCGATCGAGAAGGATCGCCTCTACTTCGCGTGGAGCGATCTCAACAGCGCCGGCGCGACGCGCACACGCGCGGGGCTCTCACGCATTCAACACGCCGTCGGCTGGCGACGTGAGGACAACGGCGGAATCGTCGGCCACTTCATGCAGGCGCTCGCGAACACCGAGGCGCCCGAGCCGTTGCCGGAGCGGATCCTCGCCGCGGCGCGCGAGTCGTACGTGGAGGTCCGCCAGAACCCGGAGCTGTCGGTCGCGGACGTCATCGACATCGCCGACTACCTCTGGACCGACGAGAACGAGCTGGTCACGTTGAAGGATCTCGCGGAGGGGAACACGCTGCGCTTGGTGCTCCCGGACCGCAGCATGCCGGTCGAGGTGTTGGAGCGCCGCTCTTCGTTCTTCCTGCGGCTGTTGATCGACGGCGTCGAACACGTCGCGTCCGCGACCGACACGTTCACCGGCCCGGTCGTGAAGCTCCGCATCCGGGACGCCGTGATCTCGGTGGCGACGTGTGTCCTCGAGATGAAGCGGCTCGAGCTCCTCGACGTCCTCGCGATCGTCCGCGAGGACAACCACCTCTCGGAGGACGAGCCCATGGACGTGCTCGGCTTCCTGCGCCACATCGCCGACATCCTCCTCGCAGACCAGGTGAAGGGCCCCGGCAAGATCCGCCTCGCGCTCGGCGCGCGCTACGAGGAGGTCGAGTTCGTGAAGGTCTACTCGCTGGAGGACGTCCGCGAGCACCACCCCGGTCTCTTCTACGAAGCCGTCCACCAGGCGCTCCTCACCGAGCACCCGCTGGAGATCGATCGCCACCTGTCGGAGATGATCGTCGCCACGATGCTCGCGCGGTCGCGCCCGGTGTAGCCGCGACGTGCCGACCGTGTTGCGTTACGATCCGAGCGCGATGCGCGCGTTGATCCTCGTCGTCGCGTTGGTCCTCGTCGGGTGCGTGGAGCCGCGTCGAATCGAGGGCCCGAACCTGGAGGGCGACGAGGTCGCGCTGGTGTTCTTCGTGGGCACCGAGACGAGCGCGTACGTCATCGAACCGGGCGCCGCGATTCAACGAGCGATCCGCACCGAGACGGAAGACGTCTACTTCTTCGTCTACGACGACATCGTCGCGGCGCGCGTCCAGGCGCCGGGCGCCGACGGGTACCGTCGGGTGGCGTCGCAAGTGACGACGACCGTCCGGAAGGGCCAGCCCGTCCCGGCGTCGGCGCGGATCCTCGGGCGCACGTACGACGCCGACGACGCCTCGTGGACCCCGCTCGACGTGCCCCCGGTCGAGCTGCGTGACCTCACGATCGAGTGCCCCGACGGCGAGCTCCGCGAAGGCGGCTGCGACACCCTCGTCAACCCGAACGTCATACCGCCCACATCCGCGGAGCTGCCCGAGGCCCTCGCGCCCGTCGAGTGGCCGTGCCCCGGCGATCGCGTCGCGCCGGACGGTCGCGGTTGCGCCGTGCTCGAGCCCCTCGCGTGTACGAACACCAACCAGCGCTGGGATCTCGACGACGGCTGCGTCTCGGTCGGCACGTGCGGGAGCGGAGAGTGGCCGGACGTCGCCGGCGCCGACGTGATCTACGTGCGCGCCGGCGCGACGGGCGGCAACGGCACACAGGCGATGCCGGTGGGCACGCTGGCCGCGGCGCTCCCGCTGGTCTCGGGTGCGGGCGCGACGATCGCGCTCGCGCCGGGCGCGTACGACGCGAACCTCTCGATCAGCTCGAGCGTGGACATCGTCGGGCGCTGCGCCGAAGACGTCGTCCTCAGCGGGAGCATCGCGGTCGCCGCCGCGAGCTCGGTGCGACTCGCGGGGCTGCGCTTCGAAGGCGTCGCGGCGTCTTCGATCTCCGGCGCACTCGAGCTCGAGGCGATGGTCGCGGTGGGGATGCCGCTGACGGTCGGCGCCGGAGCCACGCTGTCGGCGACGAACGTCGCGTTGAACGGGAGCGCGCTGACGTTGGTCGGGGACGCGACGCTCGACGAGGTCGCGCTCGTCTCGAACGCCGACGCGCCCACGGTGACCGTCACCGGCGGTCAGACCACGATCTCGAACGCGGCGTTCGTGGCGCCGGCCGGTGCCCTCGTCTCCGACGGCGCGCGGTTGATCGTGGAGGCGGCGGCGTTCGACACGGACTCGCCGACGCGCGCTGCGATCGAGGCGCGGTCCGGTGCGCACCTCGAGCTCTCGGACGCGTCGCTTCGGACCACGGACGGGCGGCCCGTCGAGCTGCTCGCCGACACGACCTCCGTCCTCACCAACGTCGCGCTCCAGACCTCGGGTTCGGACAGCGCCGTGCGCGCGCTCGACGCGACCGATGTGCTTGCGCGCGACCTCACGATTCGCGCGGCCTTCGGGATCGAGGTCGACGACGCCCCGTTCGCGCTCGACGGTGCTTTCTTCGACGGCGACCTGCTCCTCCAGGCGACGAGCCCGTCGGTGTCGATCGACCGGGTCGACGCGGTCGGAGGCGAGAACGTGATCACGCTCGTCGTCGAGACGGGTACGGTCGCGCACGCGCGTGTGCAGGCGTCGTCGAACGGGGGGCCCGCGGCGGCGCTCCGGATCGAAGCCGCGCGGGACGTACGGCTCGACGGCGTTCAGATCGAGACCGACGGGCGGAACGTCGCGTCGATCGCGTCGACCGATGGAGACTTCATCGGCCGTCACCTTCGCCTCTCGCGCACCTCGCCGCGCGGTGACGGAATCGGCCTCCGGCTCACCGCGAACGCCATCGAGTTGTCCCACGTGGACGTGCAGGCGGGGGATGGCAAAGGGCTCGAGCTGAGAGCGGACCGCGTGTTGCTCACGCACCTGACGGTCGCTCCCTCCGAACCGAATGCGGAGATCGGCGCTCTGGTGGACCTCGCGCACCCCGACGCGTCGCGCGTCGAGGCGCTGATCGTCGAGCGCGCGTCGCTGACGGGGCCGCAGGTCCCGGACGTCCGCGGCTTCGATGTGACGCAGACGGATCTCGTATGGCTGCAGGACGTCTCGATCGACCTGCAGAGCGGTCAGGCCCTCTTCGTCGAGAACGCCGACGACGTGAGGCTCGAGCGCGTACGCGTGAGGCAGAGCGACCCCACGCCTCTCGCGAGCGGCGCGGTGTTGTCCACGGAGACGGCGAGCGTCAGCGACGTCCGGATCGAAGGCGGCGCCGCGCGGGCGGGCACCGGCCTCAACCTGCGCGCGCTCCAGGCCGTGAGCTTCGGCGACGTCGAGATCGACGGGTGGCACTCCGGAGTGCGGCTCGGTCCCGGCGCGCCGAGCTTCGACGCCCCGGTGCTCGTGACCGACGTGGTGTGCGGCCGGTGCGCGTCGGTCGAGTTCGAAGCGCCCGAGTTCGAGGTGCGCGACGCGGGGCGAGCGACTTGCGATCTCTCGACGATCACGGAGGGGCCGGCGTGTTCGCTCCCGCGTTGATCGCGCTCGTCGCCGGCGCGACGCCGCACGAGGTGGCGGCGACGGATCGCCCCGTGCTCCCGGTGGTGATCGTGTCCGTGACGGACGCGATGGAGATGACGAGTCGAACGGATCTCCTCCGAAGGATCGACGCCGAGGCGCGCGCGCGCGCGGACCTCTCCGTCGAGTTGATGTCGGGGACCGACGCGTGTCTGCAGTCGACGTCGATCGGCGATCGCTTTCCGTGCCTCGCGCGACTCGCCTCCCGCGACGATCGCCCGAACCTCCTCGACGAGATCCTCATCGTCTCCGTCGCGCCCGGCGAGCGCGGCGACCGGCTCTCGGGCGTCCTCCTCGACGCCGACACCACCAACGAGATCGCCGACTCGACCCCGAGCTCCGAGCTCGGGGCGGCCCTCCGTCGCCGCGCGATCGTCGCGCGCGCGGAGCCCCTCGAGGCCACCATCCCGGACGACGTGCAGCGATTCGTCGGGCGGCTCCTCGGCGACGACTTCCTCGCGGCGTTCGGGCGCACCGAGTACGGCACCGTCGAGCTCCTCCTCGAACGCGACGGCTACGAGCTCCGGGTCGACGGGCAGACGCTCTCCGGCCTCGGCGAGTCGCCGGTCACGCGCGTCATTCGCGTCCCGCCGGGCCGTCGACGGATCGAGGTCCGCCACCCCACGCTCCTCCCGTCGACCACCGATCTCGAGGTCGCGGCCGGCGCGGTCGTCCAGTGGCGCCCGTCGGGCGAGCTCCGCGACAGCTCCGCCGTCGTCGCCAACCAGGTCGTGCGCTGGACCGGCGTCGCGGCGGTCGTGCTCGGCGTCGGGTTCGGCGCGTACGCCCTCGCGACGGAGCCCGCCACGCAGCCGGTCTGCTTCACGCTCGGCGCCGACTGTCCCGACGTCGGCCGCGTCCCGCGCTTCGTCGGCGTATCCGATCCGCCCGACGGTGAGCCCGGCGACACCAACGGCGTTCGCTACTCCAGCCTCGCCTTCGGCCTCGGAGCCTTCGGCCTCACCGCGGCCCTCACGAACGTGTGGCTCGCGGAGGATGAACGCTTCCCGTGGTTGGAGATCGGCCTCGCCGTGGTGGCGGGCGCCGTCGGCGCGCTGGTGCCGTACGCGGCGCAGTAGCCTAGCTACCCCACTCCGTGTGGAACGCGCCCTCGCGGTCGAGGCGCTGGTAGGTGTGCGCGCCGAAGAAGTCGCGCTGCGCCTGCGTGAGGTTCGCCGGGAGGCGCGCGCGGCGCAGGCTGTCGTAGTACGCGAGCGACGCGTTGAGCGTCGGCACCGCGATCCCGTGATCGATCGCGCGCTTCATCGTGCGGCGCCAGCCGTCCTGGCGCGTCGCGAGCTCTTCCGTGAAGCCGGGATCGAACAGCAGGTTCTTCAGGCCCGCGTCGCGCCCGTACGCTTCTTGGATGCGCCCGAGGAACGCCGCCCGGATGATGCAGCCGCCCTTCCAGATGCGCGCGATCTCGCCGAGCTGCAGATCCCACGAGCGCTCGGACGACGCCGTCTGCAAGAGCCCGAGCCCCTGCGCGTAGCTGCACGTCTTCGCGGCGTAGAGCGCCGCACGCGCGTCCGCGATGAGCTCGGCCTTGTCACCGTTGGGCGACGGGCGCGGGCCCTTCAGCGTCTTGTCACCGATGAGTCGGAGCGGGCGCATTCCACTGAGTAGACGCGCGTCGACTGAGCTCGCGATCGTCGGGATCGGCGAAGCGAGCTCCGCGCCCTCCTTCACCGTCCAGCTCCCCGTCCCCTTCATCTTCGCGGTGTCGAGGATGACGTCGATCAGGTCCGCGTCGGTCTTGTCGTCGCGCTGCCGGAAGATCTCCGCGGTGATCTCGATCAGGAAGCTCTCGAGCTCCTCGCTGTTCCACTCCGCGAACACGTCGGCGAGCTCCGCGTTGGTCAGCCCGCCCACGTGCTTCAACAGATCGTACGTCTCGGCGATCAACTGCATGTCGCCGTACTCGATCCCGTTGTGGACCATCTTCACGTAGTGCCCGGCGCCGCCCGGGCCGATGTACGTGACGCACGGGCCGTCTTCGACCTGCGCCGCGATCTTCGTGACGATCGGCTCGATCTTGTCGTACGCCTCGCGCTTCCCGCCGGGCATCATGCTCGGCCCGTGACGCGCGCCCTCCGCGCCGCCACTCACCCCCATGCCGATGAACTCGATCCCCTTCGCGGTGAGTTCCTCGAGGCGGCGCTCGGTGTTCGTGTAGAACTCGTTGCCGCCGTCGATCACGACATCGCCCGCCTCGAGGTGAGGGAGGAGCGAAGCGATCGCGCCGTCCACCGGCTTGCCGGCCGGGACCATCAGCAGGATGCGCCGCGGCCGCTCCAGCTTCGCCGCGAGCTCTTCCGGCGTGTACGCGCCGACGGCGTCCTTCGCGTCGGCGAGGAACGCGTCGACCTTCTCGCGCGACAGATCGTTCGCCGCGACCGAGAAGCCCTTGTCCTGCATGTTGTGGGCGAGGTTCGCGCCCATCACGCCGATCCCGACCACGCCAAACTGTGCCTTGTCCGTCATTTGTGTACTCCCACCGGCGAGAGCTGGGCGGCGGCCGCCCGCTCCGTGACCAACGTGACGCGCCCGCCACGCTCCATGAACACCCGCGCGAGCGGGAGCGATTCGTCGCGTTCATCGATCACGCGATGCAGCGCCTCGGCTTTGCCCGCGCCCGCGACCAACACCACCACGTCCTTCGCGCGCTTCAGCGCTTCGAAGGTCCACGTCAGCCGACGCGCCGCGACGGTCTCGGCCGGCGCCTCCGCGGCGGCGACCAACCCCGTCGGCGCTTCGAACCCGGGGAACAGGCTCGCGACGTGCCCGTCCTCGCCCATCCCCAACATCACGAGGTCGGCCGCACCCGTCCCGTTCGTGGCGGCGAGGAGCGCGGCCTCGTACGCCGCCGCCGCCTTCGCGCAGTCCTCGGCGATCCCGGTCGGCGCGTGGAACGCGGGCGCCTTCGCGCCGAGCGGATCGAGCAGCGTCTCCTTCACCATCCGCACGTTGCTGCGCTCGTCGTCCGGCGGCACCGCGCGCTCGTCGGAGACGAACGCCTCCACGCGATCCCACGGGAGCGCCCCGAAGTCCTCGACGAGGATCCGGTGGAACAACCGCGGCGTCGACCCGCCCGACAACGCGAGCACGAAGCGCCCCGACGACGCCTCGATCCGCTCCGCGACCCAGCTCGCCGCCCACGCCGCGAGCGCTTGCTTGTCCTCGAGGATCTCGATCACGTCAGCCTCCCCGCGGCCGCGAGCGCCGCCTCGAACGCGTCGTCCTGCGCGCGGCTCGTCAACGCGCGCGCGAGCAGCGCGGCGCGCTCCGTGTCTTCGCCCGGCCGATGCACGACCTCGAGATCGTCGGTGACCGCGACGCGCCCCGACTTCTCGGAGCAGACCGACAGCGTACAGTCCTCGGGGAGCGAGATCGTCACTTCGAAGTCGGACCCGCGCTCCTCGTGGACGAACGTGACGCGGCCGTCCGACCAGCTCCCGTCGCCCCCGCGCACGTCGACGCCGAGCGCGCTCGCGAACCACCCGAGCGTGAGCCACGCCGACCACCGCTGCGACTTCGGCGCGCGCACCACGACGCGCTCGATCGATCGCGCCTCCGCCTCCGTGCGCGGCGGATCGAACATCGCCGCGATCTCCTGACGGAGGTGACGCGCGGCCAACCAACCGAGGTCCATCGCCGCCGCCGGCACCGCATCGACGAGGCCCGCCGCGCGCTCCAGCGGATTCACCATGCGCGAACGATCCGCGCTGATGACGATCCGATCCGCGAGCCGAACGAGCGCCGCCACCATCGGATCACTCTGGTCGGGGACGCCGTCGAACACGACCGCCGTCGGCATTGCCGGGACGAGCAGGGCGCGCACGAGGCTCGGCAAGCGCCGGTCCGCCGCGCCCTTCGACGCGAGCGTGATCTCCTCGGAGCACACGAGCTTCCCGCCGTCCCCCGAGAGGATGCAGTTGGCCGAGATCCACGCGTCGAGCTTCGCTTCGCTCCCGCCTTGCGTACGGAGCACCAGGGCCCGCGCCGCGAGGTGACGCGGCATCGCGTTCACGAGATCGATCATCGCCTGCGCGTACCCCGCGCCCTCGCGATCCTCGCGCTCCTCCACGTGAACGACCACGTTCCACAGACACGCGCGCGTGACCGGCTGACCGCTGTCGGTCGACTTCCCCGCCGACCGCCACAGCGACGCGAGCTCGCGTTCGATCGAGTCCGGATCGACCGCGAACTGCACGCCCGCGGAGAACTGCTCGAGGCGAATGTCCTCAGTCGAAGTCACGGCCGCCTCCAGCGCCGCCCGTCGCGCGCGAGGAGATCGTGCGAAGCCTCCGGCCCCCACGAGCCCGCTTCGTACAGCTCGGGCTCGACCTCCTGCTCGTCCCACGCGTGGTGGATCGGCGTGATGAACCGCC
>JAUHYN010000997.1 GCA_030426505.1 bacterium
CGCGCAGTGTCCGCGACGCCGGAAGCGCCGATGCGCTTCGTCCCCACCGAGATCACCGAGGCCGCGAAGGAGGGCCCGGAGGTGATGCCGACCGAGCTCGAGCGCAGCGCGGACATCGCCTTCGAAGACGGGACCGCGATCGAGATCGACGTCGCCGACGTCCGTCGGCTCGGCGCCGCGATCCCCACGCACGACATCAACCCGATCCCCACCGAGCTCCCGCCGCCCGGGGCCGGCGAGCTCGCGACGGTCGTCGGTCACACGCGCGCGGGGATGACGCTGCCGTGGGTCGGCGAGCGAGGCTTCACGCCGGCGCAGATGACACCGGCCGCGGTGGCGCCGATGTCGATCCGCGAGGTCGACACCTCGCGCCTCACACGCCGCGATCTCCCGCCGCTCCCCCGCACGTGGCGCCGCGCCCAGAACGTCCGCGTGTCGATGCCGCTGGTCGGCGCGGGGCTCGGGCTCTACGGCCTCCGCGCGATCCCGATGGTCGATCGCGAAGAGGAGCGCGACGCGGTGTGGGCGACGCTGAAGACCGTCCGCGAGGAGCGCACCGCGCGCGCGATCGTCCTGCGCGGCGCGGCGGGCAACGGGAAGAGCCGCCTCGTGGAGTGGATGACCCAGCGCGCCGACGAGGTCGGGAGCGCGTCCGTCCTCAAGGCGGTCCACGGCCCGATCGCGGGGCCGCTCGACGGCATCGCGCGCATGGTCGCGCGACACCTCCGCTGCGCCGACCTCCCCCGCGACGAGATCTTCGAGCGCACCAAGAAGCTCCTCACCGCGGACGGGATCACGGACGAATACGAGTGGTCGGCGCTGACGGAGCTGATGAGCCCGGCGATGTCGATCGATCCGCAGACGCGCCAGCGTCACGTGCGGTTCTCGAATCGCGCGGAGCAACACGTCTTGGTGCGCCGGCTCCTCGAGCGCCTCGCCGCGAAGCGCCCCGTCATCGTGTGGCTCGAGGACGTGCAGTGGGGTAGCGACGCCGTGAACTTCGCGGCGCACGTCCTCCGCGCGCAGGCGCAGTCACCGAGCGCGGTCCTCTTGATGCTCACCGTCCGCGACGAAGCACTCGCGGAGCGCCCCCTCGAGACGAAGACGGTCACGGACCTCTCCGCGTTGCCCGGTTGCTCCACCGTCCAGGTGCCGCCGCTGGCGAAGCTCGACCAGGAGCGCCTCGTGAGCGAGCTGCTCGTGTTGGACGGCGAGCTCGCGTCGCAGGTCGCCGACCGCACCGACGGCAACCCGCTGTTCGCGATCCAGCTCGTGGGTGACTGGGTGCAGCGTGGCGTGTTGGAGGTCGCGACGTCCGGCTTCGTGCTCCAGCGCGGCGAGGACGCGCAGCTCCCCGACGACATCCACCAGCTGTGGACCCACCGCATCAACCGCGTGCTCGGCGGGCAACCGAAGGCGTCGCGCCTCGCGCTCGAGGTCGCCGCCACGCTCGGCCACGAGGTCGAGGCGACCGAGTGGCAGTCGACGGTCGCGGAGTACGGCGAACAGATCCCGCCGCTGCTCCTGATCCTCCTGATCGAGCACCGCCTCGCGATCAGCAGCGGCGACACGTGGTCGTTCACCCACGGGATGCTGCGCGAGAGCATGGAGCGCTCCGCGAAGGAGCGTGGCCGCCTCCAGGAACACCACCGCGCGTGCGCCCGCATGCTCGAGGCGCGATACGGCGCCGACGCGCCCGGAGTGCCCGAGCGCCTCGGTCGTCACTACCTCGCGGCGAAGGAGTACACGCGCGCGCTGGGGCCGCTGCTCGACGGCGCGCGCGCGCGCTTCTCCACCAGCGAGTTCGCGGAGGCGCTCGCGCTGATCAAGCTGCGCGAAGAGGCGCTCGAGCGGTTGCGGGCCGTCGAGGACGACCCGCGTTGGGGCGAGTGTTGGATCCTCCGCGCGCACATCAACACCGTGCAGGGCCACTTCGACGCCGCGCAGCGCTGGGCCGAGCGCGCCGAACGCCAAGCCCGCCGCTGGAGCTGGGCCGCGCTGTTGCCGGTGTCTTTGGAGCGCCTCGCGCAGATCGCATACGAGCGCGGCGACCAGAAGGCCGCGATCGATCGCTTCGAGGCCGCGCGCGAGCTGTACGAGCGCAACGGCGACGCGCACGGCATCGCCGCGTGCATCCTCGGCGTGGGCGAGGCGGTGTACCGGTACGGCGATCTCGAGCGCGCCGAGCGCTACTACGAGCGCGCGCTCGAGCGCTTCGAGAAGCTCGACGACGGCGGCGCGATCGCGGACTGCCTCGTGGGCCTCGGCTTCGTCGCGCTGTGGCGCGGAGATCTCGACGAGGCGTCCACGCTGTTCTCGCGCGAACTCGAGCTGCTCGAGTCCGAAGGCAACCGCCTCAAGCTCGCGCGCGGCGTCGGCGCGATGGGCGAGGTCGCGCGCGCGGCCGGGCGCCTCGACGAGGCCGAGACGCACTACCGCCGCGCCCTCGCGATCGACGAGGCGATCGGGTCGAGCGCGAGCTGGCTCGACCGCCTGAACCTCGGCCTGGTCCTGCTCGCGCGCGAAGAGTTCGACCAGGCGCACCAGATCATCGAGGCCGTCCGCGCTACGCTCGGCGAACGCGGCGAGCCGTCGCAGATGTGGGCCGTGCACTGTCAGCTCCTCCCGTCGCTCGCGGAGAAGCGCGACTGGGACGCGTGGGACCACCACTACCGCGAAGCCGCGCGCCTCCTCGCCGACCTCCGGCTCACCGACGGCGACGCCGCGTGGCTCCTCGGCCTCGCCGGCGATCGCGCGCGCCTCGCGGAGTCGCCGGTCCGCGCGCGCCACGTCTACGAGCAAGCGCTCTTGCAGTGGAAGGCGCTCGGCCGGCCGGACAAGGTCGCGGAGGTCGAGCTCGCGATCTCCACGTTGGGCTGAGCGCTCACCTCAGCCGCAGCATCAGCAGCACCACGACGCCCACGCCCAACACCAACGCGCCGGCCAGCACCCACAGCGGCGGCCCCTCCTCGACCGGCATCGCGATCGTCACCTCCTGCACCGCGTACGCGCGCTTGCAGGTCACGACGACGACCTTCACGCCGTACAGATCTTCGTCGAGCGGCAGCGCCTTGCGCGTGACCTCCAGCGTGCGCGTCGCGCCCGCCGGGACCAGCGTCGACAGCTCCGTCCGGAATGCGCGGCCCCCGCCCGCGAGCGTGCGCGTGGAGCGCGTGGGGAGCGCCTCGGGGCGCGTCTTCTCGATGTCTTCGAGCGACGCGCCGAGGAACACGCCGAGCTCCACCGCGGTGATCGCGACGGTCGCCGTGGAGCGCACGTCCACGCGCGCGACGACGTCACGTCGCGTCGGCTTCCCCTGGAACATGCGCGTCGCGTAGCGCGCGGTGGCGCCCACCACCTCGAGCTGTTGGGCGCAGGTGGGCTCCTCCGCCCGCGCCGACGGCGCGGCGGCGAGCGCCACCAGGACGAGGAGCAGGGTTCGAATCAGGGCAGGCACGCGACCGTATAGGTCACGGTGATGATCGCGCCGGCCGGCGGGACGGCCGCCGAGCTGAAGATGATCGTGTTCGTCGTGTTGTCGTACTGCCAGTTCTGCTGGCCGCCCGCGGTCGTCGCCGGGATCGCGTTCCCGTCGACCGTGACCGCC
>JAUHYN010000998.1 GCA_030426505.1 bacterium
TGCGGTGTTCGTCGTGCCGAGATCGATGCCGAGGACCCAGCCGCGCTTTTCGCCGAATAGACTCATGCCTCGCGGGTCCGACGATGCATGACATGCGGCCGGACCGGTGACAACGGGGGCTTCAATCGGCGAGTTCGGCCAGGATCCGGACCGCGCGCTCGATCTCGTCGGAGGTGGTGTAGGGCGCGGGCCCCAACCGGAGCAGGTCGCCGCGGTGGTCGGTGCGTACACCGCGAGTCTTCAGGCCCGCGCACAGCTCGCCCGCGCGCGGCGATCGAAATGCGACGAACCCGCCGCGCTCGGTGGGGTCGCGGGGCGACGCGATCGTGACTCCGGACTCCGAACCCACGGCGCGATCGAAGGCATCGACGATCAGTGAAGTCCGCGCGCGCGCCGCGTCGCGCAGCGTGACGACGTCCAAGCCGACGTCGTCCATGAAACGGTACGTGTAGACGGCGCGGTACAGCGCGGTGGGATCGAACGTCGCGCCGAAGAAGCGATCGCCGCCGTCGCCGTAGCCGACCGGGCCGTCGGCGCGATCTTCGAGGCCGCCGAAGTCGGCGAACCAGCCGGTGGTCACCGGGCGGAACCGCGACGCGTCGGACGGGAGCAACATGAAACACGTGCCTTCGCCGGACTGGGCGTACTTGTAGCCGCCGCCCGTCACGAACACCTCGCCGGGGAGGGCGTCCACGTTCATCTCGATCACGTTGAACGCGTGGTACGCGTCGAGGAGCAGCGGCGTGGAGCGCGCCGCGAGCGCCGCGGCGATCGTGTCCACGCCCGCCGTCACGCGCGACGTCGTGAACAACACGGTCGACAGCGCGCACCAGTCGGGGCGGTGTTCGTCGACCGCGGCGAGGAAGCGCGCGGCGAAGTCCGGGGCGTCGGCCTCGACCGTTACGACCTTCAGCCCTTCTTCACGGAGGCGATCGAGTTGGCGCGCCAACGAGTGGAACTCGCTGTCCGTCGTGACCACTGTCCCGTCGCGCGGGAAGCAGGTGGAGAGGCGGTAGACGAGCTCGTGGGTGTTCGGCGCGAGCGCGATGTCGCCGGCGCGCTCGGTGCCGAGGCGCTTCGCGACGTGGCGGCGGAACTCGGGGAGCACGGTCTCGAAGACCGTCCCCCACTTGCCGTCGACGTGGCGCGCGGCGTCGTCCCACGCGGCGAGCTGGCCGTCGCGCGAGGCGTCGGGCCAGGCCTGGTGGGAGTGCGCGGTGAGGAGGATCTCTTCGCGGCCCTCGAGGAAGCGCGCGTAGTGCGGGCGCACGCGCGCGGCGAGCGCGTCGATCGCGGCTCGGTCGATCGCGCCGCTCATGATCCCAGCACGCCCGCGATCACGCTGCGCGCGACCGGGTGGTAGCCGGCCTGCGCGCGCGCGAACGTCTCCTTCGCCACGGCCTTCCCGCGCTCGCCCTGTTCGACCAGCGCGACGTAGAGCGGGCGCAGGTACTTCATGCGCCCCACGTGCTGCAACGTGGCGCTCGCGGCCGCGAACGCGGGCTCGTATCCGGAGCGCGCGGCGATCGCGAGGAACCCGACGAGGATCTCGTAGTTGTTCGACGCCGCGAGCGCGAACGTCTCGTCCAGCCACTTCAGCTCTTCGACCGCCATCGTCTTCGGGAGCTTCGAGAGGAAGACCTGCCAAGACATCGCGTCGAACGCTTGGAGCTGCCCGGCGTCCGGGCGCTCCCCGCTCGAGTAGCGTTGCGCGAGCGCGCGGATGGCGTCGAGCTTGTCGGACTTCGCGACGGGGGCGTCGTCCGGGACGCCGGTCCCGTGGATCCAGGCCGCGAGGTCCACCTTCGCGACGCCCTCGGGGAGCGCCTCCTTTGCGAACGCCTCGAAGTCGGCGGTGGTGATCGAAGAGAACGCGAAGCGCTCGATGTACTTCGCGAGGAAGGCGTCGAACGCCTCACGCCCGACGGCCTCTTCGAGCGCGACGAGGAGCAGGAAGCCCTTCTCGTACGGGACGAGCGAGTAGACCTCGTCCGGATCCACGCCCGCGAGATCGTTCTCGAGACGCGTGAGCATCGGGTCCTTCTTCGTGAGCCGCTCGACGTCGCGGTCGAGTGCGTCGCGCCCGAGCGCCGCGTGCATCGCGCGCGTCTCCACGCCCTCGAGCGCCTCGACGATCCGGCGCTCGGCGTAGACCGTCCAACCCTCGTTCAACCAGAAGTCGTTCATGCTCGCGTTGGTCACGAGGTTGCCGGTCCACGAGTGCGCGAGCTCGTGCGCGACGACGCCGACCAACGACTTGTCCTTCGCGAGGAGCGTCGGCGTGAGGAACGTGAGCCGGGGGTTCTCCATCCCGCCGTACGGGAACGACGGCGGCATCACCAACAGGTCGAAGCGGTCCCACGGGTACGCGCCGAACAGCGCCTCGGCGCGCTCCAACATCGAGCCGACGTCTTCGAACTCCCACGCCGCGTCGTCGAGGACCTCGGGCTCCGCGTACACGCGCGTGCGTTCGCCGAGGTCGCGACTCGCGATGTTCCCGGCGGCGAACGCGAACAGGTAGCTCGGGATGGGCTGCGGCATCTCGAACTCGAAGTGGACGCGATCGGGGCGCGCGGCCTCCTCGACCTTGCGCAGCGGCGCGGCCGCCATGACCGCGACGAGGTCGCGCGGCAGGTGGATCGTGGTGTGGTACGTCGCGCGGACGCGAGGGGTGTCCTGACACGGGAACACCGAGCGCGCGTGGATCGCCTGGCACTGCGTGAAGACGTACGGCGCGGCGCCGCCGGCGGTCATCGCGGGCTCGAGCCACTGGATCGCGCTCGCGTCGGGCGAGGTCGAGTAGCGCACGACGACCGCGTCGCCGTTCGTGTTCACGCGGAGGCGCGCGCCCTTGATCGGATCGCGCTGCGCGAGCTCGTACTCCAGCGCGTTGCCGTCGCCGTCGGTGACGCCGGTGATCGCGAGGTCGCGGGTGTCGAGCGTGAGCGCGCCCTCGGCCGCGCGGTCGAGCTCGAGGCGCGCCGTGCCGGTGATCGTGCGCGTGTCGAAGTCGAGATCGAGGTCCAGACGGGTGTGCTTCACGTCGGGCTCGGCGGCGTCGGCGTAGGAGTGCGGATCGAGCGTGACCATCGCCTCGGCCTACCACAGCAGGGCCGGTCGGGCACCCGGAGCGCGCCTTGACACACCGCGTTCCAGCGGCGAGTCGAAGCGCGCATGAAGCGCACTTCACCGTTGCTCCTGGTCCTCCTCGCCTGCACGACGCCCGCGAAGGCGCCGCCTCCGCCGGCCGCCTCCGATGCGGATCCGATCGCGGCCGCGGTCGCCGCGGACGGGCGGCCGGAGGAGGACCGCGCGCGGGACGCCGACCGCAAACCGGGTCAGGTGATGCGGCTGTTCGGCGTCGAGCCGGGGGCGAAGGTCGTCGACCTGATGGGCGGCCGCGGCTACTACACGGAGCTGCTCTCGCGCGCGGTCGGACCGGACGGGAAGGTGTACGCGCAGAACAACCAGTTCGTGCTCGAGAAGTTCGCCGAGGGGCCGCTGAGTGAGCGCATGGCGCGGCTCCCGAAGAACATCGAGCGGCACGACCGCGAGCTCGACGACCTCGCGCTGCCGGCGGGCGAGATCGACGTCGCGGTGATGG
>JAUHYN010000999.1 GCA_030426505.1 bacterium
TGGAACGTCTGGATCAGCTCGTCGTACTCCAGCGCCTCGGTCTCGGGCAGGTCGCCGAACGTCTCGGGCACGTCGATCGTCGGGCCCCGTTCGATCAGACCGGTCTCCTCGTCGGCGTACCAACGACGACCGTCGAAGCGGGTGAACGTCTGGCCCCGCCAGAACGTGGGACGGTCGGTCTCGATGGTGAGGACGACGCCGCCGGTGAGGATCCCGAGGAAGAGGGCCGGGATCACTTGGCGTGTGACGAACGCGAGGCCGATGGCGACGATCGCCGGGAGCAGAGACAGAAAGGACGCTTCCACGCGCGACTCATACCCTGTCCGGTGGGGATGTCGCGAGGGTGGTCATTCGCGTCGCGGCCTCCATACAATGCACGTCGCATGAAGACGGCTTGGATCGCAGGGCTGTTGCTGGTCGCCGCGTGCTCGAGCGGCGACGACACTTCGGACGACGATACACAGATCGCGCGGGACGCGGGGTTCGATCCCGACCGCGACGGCGGGCCGGCGCCCACGCTCGCGGACCTCAGCGACACGTTCGAGGGGGGCGCGCTCGATTCGTCGTGGAGCACGCTGCAGGACGGGAACCTCGCGGTCGCCGTCGAGGGCGGCGCGCTCGCGATGACCGTCACGAAGCACGCGCTGTGGTTCAACGAGAGCGCGGGCACGTTGATCCACAAGCCCGTGACGGGCGACTTCAAGGTCACGGCGCCGGTCCACGCGCGGATGGCGTCGGATCCGACGATGCCGCCGGACCGCTTCGTCCACCTCGGGGGTTTGATGGCGCGGGACGGGACGTCGGCGTCGGAGAACTACGTGTTCATCGTGCTCGGCTGGGACGAGCAGGACCTCTCGATCGAGACGAAGTCGACCGACGACGACGTGAGCAACTACGTCGGCCCGGCTTGGCCGTCGGGCGACGCGGAGCTGAGGTTGTGTCGCGTGGGTTCGACGTTCGTCGTGCTGAAGCGGATGATCGGCGCGGCGAGCTGGGAGGTCGCCGAGACGTACGAGCGCCCGGACCTCCCGGCGACGCTCCAGGTCGGGCCCAACGCCTACGCCTACGCGGACCCGGGCATCACGCCGGACCTCACGGTGCGCTTCGACGAAGTGCGCTTCGCCGAGGTCTCGGCGCGGGCCGACTGCGAGGCGGACTGAAGCGAAGTTCGGTGATTCGTTCGGAGCGCGTCCGACGTTCGTCCGGATTCGTCCGAGGTTCGTTCGGCGACGGACGCGGACGAATCGGGGCGCGCGCGGCAACGGCGCGAAACGACGTCGGCGCGCGGGTCGAATCGCCTTGGCGCGCGAAGTGAAACGTCGCGGGTCGTGGACTCGATCAAGTTCCCCGTCCAACAGACCGCGGCCGAGCGGCACCAGCCTTCGATGCCCACGCTGTCGCGCGAGGCGCCCGCGGTGCTCGCGCAGATCGCCGACAAGGCGCGACAGGAGCGCAGGGCGCTCGACGCGTTGAAGACGCAGCAGACGCCGACCGAGTGGCTCGACCTGACGAGCCCGGTGAAGTCGGTGTCCACGATCGTCGGCCACTACGACAACATCCAGGGCGTCCACGAGGACGAGGTCGCGAAGCTGCAGACCCTCGCGATGGGCGCGGAAGTGATCGGCACGCTCGTCTCGCGGGGCCGGACGCTGGAGCAGATCCGGGCGATACCGCCGCGCGCGCTCGCAGCGGAGATCGGGGAGGGCGGCGCACGCGCCGTTCGCCTCGCGCTGCGGAACCCGGACGTGCGCGCGCTGATCGAGCGCGGCGCCGAGGCGGAGTACACGTGGGAGCGCGGCGAGACGTACGCGTCGGCGGAGCACCTGCGGGACCCGATGGATACGATCGGGTTGACCGTGCAGGACGGCGTGGAGGCGGTGCGCTCCGAGATCGCGAAGGAGGGCCTGGGCCGGGAGATCGCGCGGGGCTACCTCGACTCGGTCGACGTGGTGCGCGCTTCGGTCGAAACGTACGGAGGGCGCGCGTCCAAGGCGCTGATGGAAGCGGACGGCGCGATGGTGAAGACGGCGGGGTTCCTCGTCGCCGTCGGCACGGAGATGGTGAGTACGCCGTTGCGGATCATCAGCCCGAACGTCGCGGCGTCGCGGCAGGGGATGGCGGTGATCGATACGTTGATGCTCGCGACGGGCCCGGCGGGGCAGGTCGGAAAGAAGCACTCCATCACCGAGATCGCGAAGGCGTCGAGGGCGCTCGCGGCGCGCGCGGTGAAGGGGGCGGGTCAGCGCATCGCGCAGATCGACGTGAAGAAGCTCTTCGTCGTGAACCCGCGGGCCTCGGCGCGAGCGCGGCTGTTGTCGGAGGCCGTGACCGAGCCGGCGCTGCGGGTGACGCCGCGGAGCCCGACGATCCCGAACGCGCGCGTCACGCCGCGGAGCCCGACGATCCCGAACGCGCGCGTTACGCCGCGGAGCCCGACGATCCCGAACGCGCCTCGGCCCCCGGCCGCGCCGGCTCGCCCGTCGCAGGCGTCGATACCGACCCAGCGCGTACGCATCACGCGGGCCTCCGCGGCGAAGGCGAAGGCGGAGGCGCGCGCGGCGTCGGCGGTGACGGAGCGGGTGGTCCCGGCGAAGGCCTCGGCGCCGACGGAGCCCGCACGGGCGGCGAAGGCCTCGCGGGCGCGCGCGCCGAAGCCCGCGGAGGTGAAGCGGCGACCGCGCACCCAGACGCGAGAGCTCGTCGATCCGAATCGCGGCTCGGTCACGATCGGTGAGCCGCCCGCCGTGCGGGAGCCGTTGCCGCCGAACCTCTTCGAGGACGCACTGCGGCTGCCGGGGCCGTGGGCGCCGCTCGAGCCGGGCGCGCGCCCGTTGTCGGGGGTGCTGAGGGTGATGCGGCGGGCGTGAGTCAGTTGTCGTCCGGCGACCAGATGACGCCGTCGCTCGTCTCGACCACGTCGCACCGCGCGGTGGTGCTGTACGGCGTGTGGACGATCGCGAGGTTGCACATCTCGTCGGTGGCGGCGAGGCCGTAGCCGACGGGCGCGTCGCCGTCGTTGCGCCACGTACACTTGTACTCGAAGCCTTCGCCGGCCTTCACGACGCGCGGCGGGTCGTACTGCACGATCTTCGGGTCGTGCCAGTCGTCGTTCGCGTAGAAGACGTCGCCGACGGTCGTGCCGTCGAACGGCGCGACGGTGAACTCGATACCGAGCTGGTGCGTGTGCGACGCGAGGAAGAGGACGTTGACGTCTTCGTTCATCACGCAGCGCGTCCACTCGGTGTGTTCGGAGCCGGCGGGGATGGCGATGGTCTCGTCGCGCACCTGGCCGCCCCAGATCCCTTCGGTCACTTCGTCTTCCGGGATGGTGTACGCGTTCACGCGGGAGAAGACGTCGACCTCCTCCTCGGACGTGTTCACGTAGTGGACCTCGTGAATGATGTCGAGGTTCGGGACGAGCGTGGCGGCGACGCCTTCGGGGAGTTGGATGGTGTCGTCCGGCGTGCCCTGGCTCCCGAAGATCATGATGACTTCGTCCATGAGCTCGCCGAGGTCTTCACAGTCGTAGATGCCGTAGTCGATCTTCTTGCCGCCGATGCCGGTGGTCGACAGCGTCATGTGGTGCATCCCGGCGTTCTGCTG